>DAIRET010000007.1:12573-43129 GCA_036795455.1 Ignavibacteriaceae bacterium | reverse complement strand
TGAAAGGATTCGGGTAGTTCTGCATCAAGTTGAATGATTCAGGCATATTGCTGCTTCCTTCAACATTTGAAGTAATATCAAAAAAGCCGGCAACTTTATCCATCAAGGAATTCCTTGCACTTAACGGATAAATGGTTTCAAAAGGAACCGATAAATGAACCAGTTTCCCCGGTTTCGTTCCGTTAGGGAACAATCCGGAATATTGAACTCCCGCACCACCATTTGTAAATGCATCAACATTCTCAAATTCGGCACAAAGAATACTCCCCCCGTCAGGCAGTATTCCGTCGGGGTAAGATACATTATAAGTTCCGTGATTACCGTTATCAAACGAAAAAGCCGGGAGTCCGCTGAATAATCCCGCTTCGGTCGGAACTGCCGAATAACAACCGTTCTGCCCGCCAGCAGCATCTTTAACGTAATTTGCCTTAAGATAATTTTGATAAAAATCTTTACTTGCGGTAGTACCGTTTTGATATAGCTCATATCCTATTTCGGAACCGGTAACAAATAGATAGCCTCCGCCGTCAAGAAAACCTTTCGTAATTTCCCGCTCAACTGAATTAAAAGTCTGGTCTGCAGTTGATTCATTCCCAAGGAACCAATTTACTGTTTTATAATCATCCAATGAAAGACTTCCGTTAAACAATGCTTCGTTGCTTGTTGAATTGAACTTGAAGCCTGCATTAAACATCGATACCGCATGTTGAACTATGTAATTGCCCGGATTTACAACTCCCGTAGTTCTATCAAAGCCATTTACAATCAATGAGGAATTCTCCGACCCGGTTACAACTGCAAGAACTTCTGTTTTATTACTAAAACCATTAGTGTTGGAGGCAGACATCCTGATAAAATAAAGTTCACCGGGGTTTAATCCTCTAATAGTATCTTTGTTGTTGTTTAACGTGATAATATCGATGAAAACGGTTCCGTCATTTGATAAGTGTGCTTCATATTGTTCTGCGTATTGGACGGGTTTAACAGAAACTTCAATTGAAGTGGGTGAAATTGCCCGTGCAAAAAATTCAACGGGTTTTTCAGGCGGCGTATCCGCGGAGAAGGGTAAAACATTTCCATCGGTAGTATAAAGTCCGTCTCCCGCACCGAGCCATAAACCATCCTCAAGTTCAAGCATATCAAAATAATTTGTGCTGCCTACGCCTAAACTGGAATAGTTCTGAATAGTAATTGCTGAATCGGCAGTATTTAAATTCAACATTGCTTTCCCGGTAAAGTTTACACCGTCAATGTAAGAATAAAGTCCTGCAATAAGAGTATCGTTTTTCACTTCAATAAAATGAATCCCGTTACCCGGCAATCCGCTGTTTTGATCAAATCTTGTCCATTGATTTCCGTCTTTAAATCTGTATAAACCGCCAAGACAATATGTCGGGTTAGAAGAAGGGGTGTAATCTTCCAATCCGAACCAAACTGTTGAATCCTGTAATGCGATTGAGTTAACACTTATTGTTTGGGATAAATTATCAAATCCGTTTTGCTTGTTAAAAAGTTGGCGGGAAGCATCGTCGGCAATGTTCATTCCCTTGGTATATTTTTGAACTCCATCTTCCGAGCCGAACCATACTTCGCTGCTTCCTACTGCAATTGATTTGACGTTGTTGGTTAAACCATTGCTATTCTTCGTGATGTTATAAGTAGTGAATGTTCCTGTAGCTTTAGTATAAACAGCCAAACCGGAGAAAGTACCGAACCAAACAACACTATCATCATCCGCAATAGATCTTATCCAGTTGGGGAAGTAACCGCCGGGCAAAACGTAATGCTGCCAGTTTGTTCCGTTAATATCGCAGTAATAAATACCGTAGTTTGAAGCGACCCAAACTTTCCCTGCAGCGATTAAAATGTCGTTCATTCCGTTGGTAATAAAGGTGCCGTTTTCCACAGTAAAACTTTTCCATTTCTTTATAGTTTTATTGTAGTAGAACACACCATCATTATATGTAGCCGCCCAGACAAGGTTCATCTTCGAATCGACAGCAATAACCCTGACATTTTCGATTACCTTGTTCCAGTTTTGTGCATGAGTAAAAATGTTTAGTACGAGAAAAATAAGTAGCAATAATCGCTTCACAAAAGACTCCGGTTTTATAAAAAAGTAAAATTTTTACAAATATAAGGAAAGCGAATGAAAAGGTTGTATAAGTTCCGGTAGTAAAAAATTATCAAGCCGGAAATGATCTGTTAATCAAATCCGGCTTGAAAGAAAGAAAGGGTTATTTCGTCAAAATCAACTTTTTAACTTGTGAGAACTCACCGGCTTGAAGTTTGTATAAATAAACTCCGCTTGAAAGAGCACTTGCATTAAACTTGACTTCGTATACTCCGGGTTCCTTATTCTCGTTTACAAGCATTGATACTTCCCTGCCGAGCATGTCAAACAGAATGAGCTTCACGTTTGAAATTTCATGTGTTACGCTTGACGGTATAGTATACTTAATCGTTGTAACCGGGTTAAAGGGATTCGGGTAATTTTGGAACAATTCAAATTTGTCGGGCAGCCCGACAACAACATTGTTTTCAAGATAATGAAACTTGTATGTGCCATCAACATCGATTTGTTTTAAGCGGTAAGAGTATTCACCCGGCTGAAGCAGTTCATCAACAAATGAATAAGCCGACATTGAAGTTGTAGTTCCCCGTCCTTCTACAAAACCGGTTGATTTCCAACTGTTTCCGTTATCGACTGAGCGTTGAATTTCGTAACCGTAATTATTTGTTTCGGTTGCAGTGCTCCAG
Organism: Ignavibacteriaceae bacterium; assembly: GCA_036795455.1. Taxonomy (GTDB): domain Bacteria; phylum Bacteroidota; class Ignavibacteria; order Ignavibacteriales; family Ignavibacteriaceae; genus DAIRET01. Next base: position 40,369 of record DAIRET010000007.1, on the reverse strand, counting down.
GTTAATGAGATAGTATTACCTTTCACCGATGCAACAAACGAGATTAGTTCAACAGGGATATTTCCCGGTTCATAATATTTTAGAATTAGCCCGCTGTTCCCTACAAACCATGCATTTGCAGCATCCGTCATCCAAACATCGCTCATTGTATTTATTGAATACCTTGGTTCCACTTCCCAGGTTCTTCCTCCGTCAACGGATTTATAAACATAACCGCTTGCACATGCTGTAAGAGCCACAGTTCCGTAAACGGGTGATTCGGCTATATGAATTCCCCAGATAGATTGTCCCGGTTTTACAATAGCAGGATTCCATGTTGTTCCTCCGTCCGTTGTAAAATAAGTATTCCCGGATGTTCCACCGGCAACACCTATGTTTCTGTCTGCGAAAGAAATTCCGTATGTGCCAAGTCCCCCGGCGGCAAGCTGCTGTGTCCATGTAAAACCACCGTCCGTTGTTGCAAATATTCTTTCACCTGTGGCGGCGACCCATGCGTATAACGAATCGAGCATGTCCATATCCCATGGACTCCCACCGGATATTGTTCCTATTATACTCCACGTTGCGCCTCCATCCGTTGTTCTTGCAACGGACCCGTTGTATGCTGCAACAAGTCCTAAATTTTCATTTACAAAATCGATTGCAAGAATATCCGAGTTTGTGCCTGTAATTCCTGTTTGTACTAATTCCCAGGATGTTCCTCCGTTAGTTGTTTTGACAACATTACCACCGTCGCAACCTGCAATAGCGACCAGCGGTGATGGTGCAATAATTTCATTAATATCTCCGCTGAAGGGTGAAGTCTGAACACTCCACTCGGTTCCGCCGTTTTCGGTTTTTGCAATTAAATTTGTCCCCACAACATATCCAACGTTGTTATCGGCAAAACAGACATCCTTTATACTTGTGGTTGTAAAACGGTAACCGAGAGGAAACCAGGTTAAACCTGCGTCTGTGGATTTGAAATAGTAACCGCTTCCACCTGAAAGATATGCCACATTATTACTTCCGAATCTTACCGAATAAAGAGTCATGCTTGGTGCGTCAATAGAAATTTGCGTCCACGTATCTCCTCCATTGGTAGTTCTTAGCAGATAACTTGAACCACCGCAAGCAAGTCCAACTGAATTATCATCGCTAAAATCAATAGCCCACATTTGATTTGAGTTGCCGGGGTTGTGAACCGGTGTCCATGTAATTCCACCGTCGGTAGTTTTAGCAATTCTACCTTTACTGCCAGTAATAAAACCGGTCAGCCCGGTTCCCGAATTGAGAAAACGGACACCCCTGTAATCGGTTGCATTTGAAAATATCATTGGTGAGAGTAGCCAGTTAGCCCCGCCATCAGTTGAGCGTAAAACAGCATCACTGCTTCCTACCACATAAACATTATTGACATCGGTTGCATTAACTCCGTATAATGTTTTTGAAGTAACTGCCGTATTGGTTTGTGAAACCCATTGCTCGCCGCTGTTTGTTGTTTTTATAATGAAGCCGTAATAACCTACAATCCACCCTGTATTTTGATCAACAAAGAAAACATCATACTTGGTTGTATCCGGGGCATTCGGTTGATGATTCCAGTTTAATCCCCCATCCGTAGTTTTATAAATACGAACCTGACCGCTTCCTATTGCGCCGGCAACCCACCCGGTGTTTTCATCTATAAAGTATGTTGAGCGGTAAATACCGTCAAGAGGAAGATTCACAATACTCCATGAAGTACCACCGTCGTTTGTTAATATTGCTTCTCCCTGACCGGTAACCGTTATATATTTATTGGCAGACGGTGCAGAACCAATATAAGTAGAGTTGGGGGAGGGATAAGGATTTAGAACTGTCCACTGTGCATTAATTGATAAAGAAACAAAGAAAATAAACGAGACAAAGAAAAATTTTTTCATGCTGCGCTCCAATTACTCTTTTGAAATCGAAATAATTAATCACACGAAACTTAATAAATAATTGTATATAATCAATGTAGCTGTATAAAGTATTTTCCTGGAATAGTTATTGTTCAAATACCGGATAGAGGATCAAGAGAGCTACTTGGAGTGTGTGCGATTCAAAAATGATCTGTGAATAATCTCCTCTTGTGTAAAACTTCTTGATTCGCTCGAATTAATATATTAATTTGCCACACTTTTTGAATTAAACATTAAACTAAAGGTAGAGTTATGCTAAATAAATATTACAGGCTCTTCGGCAAAGTCGTACTCGTTTTGACGATTGTATATTTTGCCGGTTGTGCTTCTTCCACTCAAATTGGGCAGGAAGAAAAACTAATTAAATCATCCGGCGATGACATTTATAGCTGGATAAATCTTGATACAGTAAAAGCCGGCAGATTCGACACCGGCAAAATGTGGACATTTGAGTATCCACCAACAGATTATTTCAAAGAAGAGTATAACTTTACTCCGACAGAAGATTGGTACAACCACGTTCGTATGGCAGCATTAAGATTTGCAAATTACTGCTCGGCGTCATTCGTTTCCGAAGATGGGCTTGTTATGACAAACCACCACTGCGGAAGACAGAGTATTACAGAAGTTTCAAAAGAAGGTGAAGACCTGCATGAAACCGGTTTCTTTTCACCCACTCTGGAAGATGAAAGACCGGTTCCCGGTTTGTATGTAGACCAGTTAGTGCTTATTAAAGATGTAACCGATGAAATTCAAAAAGCAATGGACGAAGGAAAAACCGAAGAAGAAAAATTAAGTAATAGAAAAAATAAGATTTCCGAAATTCAAAAAAGTTATAAAGAAGATACCGGGCTTGAAGTGTCTATAACAACTCTTTTCAACGGCGGGAAATATTCACTTTACGGTTATAAAAGATATAACGACGTCCGCCTTGTATTTGCCCCCGAAACACATCTCGGCTTTTTCGGCGGCGACCCGGATAACTTCACTTATCCCCGTTATAACCTTGACGCTACATTTTTCAGAGTGTATGACGAAGAAGGTAAACCTTTAAAAACAGAGCATTACTACAAATGGAGCCCGAATGGTGCAGTTGCCGGCGATCCCGTTTTTATAGTAGGTAATCCTGGAAGAACAAACAGGCTTAACACTGTTGCACAGCTTGAGTACCAGAGAGATATTCAGTACCCGCTTACTATGGATTTGCTTAACGCCCTTGTTCAGATTTATACTGAAATACTTAAAGAGCAGCCTGAAAGAGCATATGAACTTCAGGACAATCTTTTCGAGTTCGCTAATTCCCAAAAAGCATACAACGGAATTCTGAAAGGATTGCGCGATCCTATCTTAATGCAGAAGAAAAAAGATTTTGAAAAGAACTTCAAAAATGCAGTTCAATCCAATCCCGGGTTAAATGCAAAGTACGGCGATCTTTGGGATAAAATTACTTCCACAAGAAATGAAATAAGGAAATATTCGAAAGAAAACGCAGCGTACGGAATGAACCCGCTTTCAACTTCGGCTTATTTCTTTAATGCTAAAAAGATTGTTGATATAGCAAACAATCTTAAACTTCCCGAAGACGAACAAAAAGCAGAATACAAAGGCAGCAGCCTTGATACTACAATCACTGCATTAATTGAACAGGAAGTAGATAAAGTGTTAAGAGACAAATTGCTTCTTTTCAATATTCAGTATTTAACAAACCTTCTCGGAGAAGAACACCCGGTTGTTAAAAAACTAACCGGAGGGAAAAAAGGGAAAGCTGCTTTTGATTATTGCCTATCCAAGTCGGTAATTACAAACGCAGAAAAAACAATCGCACTTTTCAAAAAAGGACCGGATGCAGTATTGAATTCGGACGACCCCTTTATTTATTACATTGTTAATACTCAGGACAAAGGAAAAGAATTGTCCAAGAAAATAAAAGAAATTGCAACAACGGAATCCGATTATGTACAACAGCTTGGAAGAGCCGTTTTTGAAGTCTACGGAACTTCAATCCCGCCGGACGCTACTTTTACATTGCGGTTAGCTGATGGCGTTGTAAAAGGATTTGAATACAACGGAACTACTGCTCCCGTAATGACTACATTCTACGGATTGTATGACAGATTTTATTCGCACAATAAAAAGTTTCCGTGGAACCTGCCGGAAAAATGGTTAAATCCTCCACCTGAATTTGAACTTCATACTCCGTTCAATTTTGTTAGTACAAACGATATAATCGGCGGTAATTCAGGCAGCCCTGTAATTAATAAGAACGCTGAGATTGTCGGGCTTGTTTTTGACGGGAATATTGAAAGTCTTCCCGGACAATTTATTTTTGATACCGAGTATAACAGAAGTGTTTCCGTCCATTCAGCCGGATTGTTGGAAGCCATTCAAGACCTGTATAAAGTAAAACGTATCAGCGATGAATTGAAGAATGGAAAAATTACTCCTTAGTAGTAACTGACAGATTATTATTGAAACCTGCGGAAACATTTTTATCCGCAGGTTTTTTTTATGCTATTAAGAATTTTGTTGGAGAATTGAACACCGCTTATTATATTAACAATGTTAATTTTATATAATGGTGTTAACAATGGACAAAAAAACAATACAAGAGGAAAGAATAAAAAGATATTTTATCAACGCTGCTTCGGAAATTTTACGGGGAGAAGGACTGAAGTGTGTTAATGTTCGAAATATTGCCGACAGAGCAGGGTATTCGTACGCAACTTTGTACAACTACTTTAAGGATGTAAGGGATTTAATTTTTGAGTGCGTTAAAGATTTCCGGGATGAGTGTATTCAAACCGTGAAAAGTGAAACAGAGAGTTTGCCACGCGGACTTGAAAAAATCGAAGGAATCGCCAAAGCATATATCAAATACTATATTCAATATCCCGGTGTATTTGAACTCTTCTTTTTAGAGAAGACTTCCGACTTAGCAGACAAGCAGCCAACTATCGAGATGATCTATAGACTGCTTGATGATTTGTGTAACGAAGAATGGCAACATTGTGTTGACAACAAATTATTCAGTAATGATGAAGCCGAACTGAAAAAAGGAGAGTTAAAGTTTGTTGTACACGGACTGCTTCTGTTTTACTTAAACAGAAAGCAACCGTCATCATTTAAGGAGTTCTTTGCTCTTTCAAACATTCAATTGAAAAATGTACTGAAGGTTTGAATTTCCGATTGATTAATTCGGGGTTAAACTTCATGAAAACAAGGTTAACCCCGAAGATTAAAATATACCCAGAATTACTTCAGTAGCATCATTTTGCGGGTTTCTACAAAATCTCCGCTTTGAAGTTTGTAGATGTACATCCCGCTTGCGAACCTGCTTCCGTCAAATTCTACAGTGTATTTTCCCTGTGCTTTATCACTGTTTACAAGAGTTGCAATCTCTTTACCGAGTATATCGTAAACCTTTAACGATACAAACCCGTCTTTCGGTATTTGATAATTAATCGTTGTTACCGGGTTGAAAGGGTTCGGGTAGTTTTGAGAAAGAGAATACTCTTTCGGTAACCCGATTGTAACTTCTATTGTCTTTGAGTATGTAAAATCACCATTGAAGTCAACTTGTTTTAACCGGTAGTAATAAACATCGCTAATGATTGTTAAATCTTCGAAAGAATAATTCTTGGGCTCGGTAACTGTACCGTGTCCATTTACGAAACCGATTTTTTCCCAAATATGTTTATCGTTTGATCTTTCGATTTCAAATCCTTTATTATTCGTCTCAGTTGCAGTTGACCAGCAGAGTGTAACTTTTTTATTATTTGCTGTAGCAGTAAATGAAGTTAGTTCAACGGGGATTCCACCGTTAGACGTGTAGATAATCACTCCATCGCTGCCGACTGCCCAACCTATTAAGTCATTTGCAAAGGAAACTGAATTAATGGTCCCGGCTTCTTTATATTGTTCAATCCAGCTTACTCCTCCATCGGTTGTTTTAAGAACAAATCCTTGAGAATTATTTGGGGGAGTAAACATTTGCCAGCCAGCAGCAAATCCTGTATTGGAATCAATAAAATGAATTGACTCGACATATTTTGAGCTTTCACTTTTTTGATTTATCCATGTTATTCCTCCATCTGTTGTTTTGGAAATTGTATAGCTCCCTAAAGTGTTGTGGCTTAACCATCCGGTTTGAATATCTGTAAAACGGAGACACATCGGCGAGCCGCTTAGCTCTGATGCGTGCGCCGTCCAATTGTTTCCTCCGTTGGTTGTTTTTAGGATTCCCTGGAGAGTTGATACCCAGCCATAATTAGAATTCAAGAAAAACAAACCTTCGTAACTACTGTTCGATGTTTGATATTGAAGCGACCAATCTGTTCCTCCATTGGTGGTTTTGAAAACTTCTCCTAAGTTTGACGAATTTATTATCACCCAACCAGTGCTCTCATTCACAAACTGAATTTCGATTACCGAACTGCCTGTTGAAAAAGAATAACTACTCCATGTTAAACCTCCATCAGTAGTTCTAAACAACTGATTTCCTCCGCACGTCCATCCATTGTTTGGATCGACAAAGGAGATATTTTTCAAACTCACTGATGTAGACGGATTTTGATCGAACCAATTGAAGCCGCTGTTTGTTGTTTTAATAATCTTTCCATTATCACCGCAAGCCCACCCGAGGCTTGTATTAACAAAATGCACATCGTTAATGTCTTCGGTAGTTCCACTTATTTGCGGAAACCATTGAGCATTTGTTACTGTTGAAGCAATTATAAAAAGCGAAAAAAGAAAACAAAGTGATTTCATAACAATCTCCTTTAACTACTATTGACTATCAACCGTCAATGTTGTTTAAAATGCCGGGATTCTATAATCATATTGTTAGAATCCCGTAATAAATTTAAGAAAATAATCTTTAACGTAACAAGGTCATTTTCTTTGTTTCAAGAAAACCATCCGTTATTAAGCGATAGAAATATACTCCCGAAGTAAGTTGTGAAGCATCAAGAGTAACTTCATAAGTTCCCGGTTCTTTAAACTCATTCACAAGTTCGGTCACAACTTTTCCAAGCATATCGAACACAACAATTTTCACGTTTGACAACCCACTGTTGACATTTGACGGTATCGTATACTTTATTGTAGTTGCCGGGTTAAAAGGGTTCGGGTAGTTTTGAGAAAGAGAATACTCTTCCGGTAACCCGATTGTAACTTCTATTGTATTTGAGTATGTAAAATCACCATTGAAGTCAACTTGTTTTAACCGGTAGTAATAGCTGCCCGGTTTATCCAGTTTCTCCGAATATGAGTAGGAGTGAATGGATGTTGTTGTTCCATTTCCGGTAACTTTTGCCAACGGAACAAAAACTACATTATTTATACTTCTTTCGATTTCAAAGTATGCGTTGTTTGTTTCTGTTGCAGTTGACCAATTTAATGTAATCTCTGTGCCTGAAACTTCGTAAGAGAATGAAAGTAATTCAACCGGGATATAAATTCCGCCGGTTCCCTCCCAGCATGTGTTTGTATATGCAGTTCCGGCTCCTCCGGTATTTCCGCCGCCCCAGAATAATTTGTTATGACCTATCATAAACAAACCGAGAGCTAATCCTTTTTCAGCGGGAAGAAGACTTTCAAGAGTCCATGTATTTGCAGTAGGATCATAAAAGTAAACTTTATTTGACGAAGAATAGCCTGAATAGCCTCCGCCTGAACCAATCAACCAGATATAAGTTCCGTCTGAAGTAACCGACCATTTACTGAAATTAATATCTTCCGGTGTCGGTGCAATTGCACTCCACGCCGATGTTGCGGGGTCATATACCTGGCAGGCTTTCGGATCAACACCGGTTGGGACCAAACCTCCAATCAAATAAATTTTGCCTTGAACGGCTGCCATTCCCGCATATCTTTTCGGTTGAGGTGCACCTGTAAGCATCGTCCACGTATCCGACGAGACACTATACCTACCGAAGTAAGAAGTAGTTGGTGTTGAGTAATCTGCGCTGCTTGCATATATAAAATCATTTCCATCAAACACAATAGAGTTTTGTGCGGCAAGCAATGTAGTAGCAGGTGAGGTAAGATTCGACCAAACTCCCGTACCATTGTTATCCGGTGTAAATTTTTCAAATACATTAATTGAACCCGAACCGGATAGTTTATATAATTCACCGCGGGCAACGCAGTAGGCGGCATTGTAGCCTGGTGCCGAACATGGAGTTGAGTTTATCCAGGTTTTAGTAGGAATGTGATACGCCAACGCCAGTGATGTCGAATTTTGCCCGGTAAATACATAAATGTAATCACCGATAACGCCTGCGACCATTCTACCGAAACTGTTTGGAGCAGAAGTAGTGCTTGTCCATGTGGTGCTGTCAAGAATTGATTCTGTTTTGATTATAGGACTTGTTGAACCTATAAGACCGTGGGCTTCTACATCAGCAATGCTGTATTCGCCCGTTTCCACCTGAGCCATTATTAAAGAAGCAAATAACACGAAAAACAAAGAAAGAAGTAACCGATTCATCATAAAACTCCTTTTAGTTTAGTGGGATTATATTTATTTAAAATGACAAGAAAAATTAAGTAAGAAAGCAGAGAATAGCAATAGAGGTTTAAATTCTTTTTCATTTGTAAAAACGACTTAAAAATTTTCGGGAGAATAACCAACAATAAAAGTCTATCATTCTCCCGATAAAATTGCTTCGCCAGAAAAATGGTTATCGAAGCAGCATCATTTTTTTTGTATCAATGAAAGAGCCTGAAATTAAACGATAAAAATATACTCCTGAGGTAAGCCGTGAAGCGTCATATTTTACTTCGTACGTGCCGGGTTCTTTAAACTCGTTTACAAATTCGGTCATAACTTTTCCAAGCATATCGAATACAACAATTTTCACGTTTGACAGCTCACTGTTGACGTTTGACGGTATCGTATACTTTATTGTAGTTACCGGGTTAAAAGGGTTCGAGTAGTTTTGAGAAAGAGAATACTCTTCCGGTAACCCGATTGTAACTTCTATTGTATTTGAGTATGTAAAATCACCATTGAAGTCTACTTGCTTTAACCGATAATAACAAATCCCGCAATTTGTTACCCATCTTCAAAATAATAAATATTACATTTTGTTTAATATTTACTAACGCTAACCCTTCCCGCTCCGTTATAAGAATTAATTTCAGGGTCGTACATTGCTTCGGCTGATATTACGGGTAAACTGAAACTGCCTGCATTAACAACACGTAATAAATAGTAAAAATCTTTTGAACTGTTTGCATCAAGATTTGTAAACAACAGCAACCTGTCATCTCTTATATCAACGTATTGTACATTCAAAGATGAATTATTCCAATTGCTTCCCGAAAGAGCGGAAAGACGCGGGTTTTCAATTTCAAAACATGCAGGCAGCATATCCGTAATTACAATGTTTTCGGCGGACCGGCTTTCTGCGGTTAATACAAGTTTAGCCACAATCATTTGTCCCTGCTTAAAAGTATTATCATTAATTCTCTGTCCTGTACGGTAGTCGTAAAACTCTCTTCGAACCGACATGAATTTATCCTTCTCTTGAACTACTCCCCCTTTCTTAATTCCTTCGCTGCTCCAGAATAGATAAACCTCTCCTTTTCCGGCGGCTTTGATGGTAACGGTTTTTCCGTTCAACGTATTATTAGAAATTGTTAAATCCTGCCCGGTATAACTTTTCAATGTTTTACCATCAACCACAATATCGGCTTTGATTTTGGAATCGGCAGCTTTACGGGCGGCTTTTCCCATCGCAAGGAAGAAGAAAGACTGCTCCTGTGTTGAGTAAAGTCTATCACCAAATCCAGCCAGGTATTTTACCATAGAAGGAATCATCGAATTACCCGGTTCTATATCGAAAAGGATATTAAGCATAATTGCGTTCGCTCTAATTTCGGAATCAAAAGAGCCCCCCGTCTCACGTACTGTTTTTTCCGGTGTGAACTTTTTCGGAATTATTTGATAATATGAATTCCATTGTCCCATCAATGCGTAAGCGCCTGCAAGGAAATACTTGCTGTCGCCGGTAATCAATTGTGGTCTTGCCTTGTAATAATTCATTGATGAAATATCACCCCGTCCCGCCAAAGCTAGAACATACAGAGAGTATAATATCTCTTTGTTCGCTGCTGTTCGCAGTACACGGGAATTTCCCTGGTAAGAAACATACTCGTATGTACTGTATTCTTTTGCTCTCTTTGCGACATAAGCAAGCAGACGATTCAGCACCGGCTGGGAGACCGCAAATCCCGCCTTTTTAGCTTCGAGTAAGAAGTGTGCGGCATAAACGCTTCCCCACCAGCTTGTCATCGGCTCCCCTGGCCAATAAGATAGTGAACCGTCATACAACTGCATCGATTCAACTTTCTTTATTGCTTCTTTAACGTAAAAAGATGGAGAGTTTGTTGTAAAACTTTCCGGTGATGCAAGCTTTGCAAGTTCCTCAAGGTACAATTGAGGAAATGCTGTTGATACTGTCTGTTCAATACAGCCGTAAGGATAGTTTATTAAGTTTTTAAGATATTTGGCAAACTTTATTGCCGGAAATTTACTAATTGTAATTTTGCTGTTCTGGGTTCCCTCAATAAAATTACCCGGTATTTTTATTTGTAAATCCTTACCGGCGGTAATAGTACTTGAACCGGACTCTACAACAAGCGGCGATACGGGTCTTATTGCAATATCAATCTCTTCTTTAACTTTTGCTATACCCGCAGTTTCGATTATTACTTTACCTTTTCCTGTAACCGCCCCGGTCTTGAGAGTAAAGTTGACCGGCTTCGTAGAGTTTGCATTTACGGTTACCTTTTGTGAAGATGCCGAAGCAAGTGTAACCGGACCCCCCGTTTTAATTGATACAGTAACTTCTCCTTTCGTCGAAGTTGTATTTACCAACGTAACCGTTCCCGACAAATTATCGTTCGTTGCAAGGAATCTCGGCATTTCAGGTTCGATAATCAGATCATCGGCAACTTTTATACTTCTTTCAGCAGAGCCGAATCTTGAACCTGTATAAGCAACGGCCATCAAGCGGACTTCCCCGTTGAACTGATTCATGTTTAACGGTATTCGTACTATTCCGTTTGCATCCGTTTTTCTAACTCCACTCCAATATGCAAACTGGTTAAATCTCTTCGTAGTGATTGGATTTGTTCTCTTTCTGAACTGCTCCATCCCCATTTCATCACCCCCCGTGGAAGAACGAAGCGATAGAATTTCAGGCAGCAGTAGTTTGTATAAATTATAACTCTCAACCTTGAGTGAGCGTTTAGCATACATAAAGCCGTAAGGGTCGGGTGTAACGAAGTTCTTAATCTGTAAAATTCCTTCATCAACTGCGGCAAGCGTAACGTGAACATTCCTTGACGGAATTGTTTTAATTACTATCTCATGCTTTGAATTCGGTTTTATTTTTGTTGGAGCCGTAATCTCAACCGGTAGTTTGTTCCCCTGCTTATCAACTTTCATTGAAGCAAACCCGTGACCCACTAAAAACGGCGTTGTATTATCCACTCCGTGTTTTTTGAACAGAGTAGCAGTAACGTAAACGTTCGGCATATAAGTATCGAATATCGGTATTTCCATTCGTGCCGAATTGTTTTCCATGTTGATATACTTGTTGTAAAGAACTCCGTTTTTATCGACCGTAACAAGCAGCTTACCTGAAAAAGGTCCGATGAACAGAACTTTTGCTTTATCTCCCGGTTTATAAGTTTCTTTATCGAAAACAATTTCTACACGTCCTTCTTTATCAACTTCAAAAGAAGATGCTGTTGTACTCGTCCACCCGTAAGCATAGAATGAAGACTTTACATAATTTTTATCTCCTTTCTTTGCAATGCGTAATTCATACTTGCCCGATTTTGAAACGGCGAATGAAAAATCTTTTTTACCGCCGTTCAGGTTGATTTCTCTTTCCCACTCAACTATCTCCTTTTCTTCCGAAGCATAGAAATAGCGGTCGGAATAATCTTTCTTCAACACCGTCCGCCACTCATAGCGGATAAGTGATACGGATGCGTCAAATTTATTAACAGGTTGATCTTTGTAATCAACAGCGGCAAACTGGAAGTTGATTTGCTGGTTCACATTATAGTAACTACCGGCTCGTTTTAATCCTATAAAATTCTTTTTCGTAAAGATTTCGAAATTCGCCACACGGCTAACGGTTCTCCCGGTCAAATCGAAAACAGAGACGTAAGCATTACCATTCACTATTCCACCGGATTCAATCTCTGTTGGGACGATATAGTTTACGTCGGCATTTCCCTGCTCATCAAGAATACCGTCAAGAAAAACATTTTCAATCCTTGAATCCTGCGTAGAGTAACTTGCAAAATCAAAATCGCTGTATTGCTTGCTTCTGTACGGTTTATGATTAAGTTGAATACTTGCTTCATATTTCAAACCGGATGCTTTTGCCCCAAATAAAAATTCCGCATTTAATTTAACGGGAACCGTTTCACCCGGGAATGCTGTCTTTTTACCGGTTGCAACATTCACCCTAATTTTATCCGGGACAAAATCTTCTATGCTGATTTTGATCGCTCCGATCAACATACTTGTTCCGCTGTAAACTTCAATTACGTATTCGCCGGTTTGAGCATACTCCGGCATTTGGAAAGAGAGTTCGAACGAGCCTTCCTTATCAAGATTCTTTTTAAACTCCTCGAATGTTTTTCCCTGCGGGTTAATCACCTTTACAATAACGGGAAAATCGCCCGGTAGTTTTACATCGGCAGTTCTAACTATTGCGGATAAATTAACCGTTTCCCCGGGACGATAAATATCTCTATCCGGGTAGATGAAAGTTAAATAGTTATCGGATACTTCATGAGAACCTTCAACGTTGAAACGGGAGGTTTCTATAAAAGTCTTTTTCAAATCAATGTAATTAAAATCATCCTCTTTCTCCGCTGTAATAATTGCGGGAGTAAATCCATCCAGTTTAGACTTCGTCTCAAGGAATCGTACTATTCCTTCTTTGTTTGTTTTACCGGAAAGTAGAGTCTGGTTGTTTGTTGAAATTAAATTTACTTCAACGTCTCCTACCGGTTCGGCATCTTTAATTGAATTGATAAATACTACAAGCTCGTTGCTCGATTTCTTTGCTATTATCGCAAGGTCCGAAAGAGCAATTATTTTAGAGTCACTAACCCATCTTTCTTCCGTTGAGTAAGCATTGATTACGAAAATGCCTTTCATTTTGCCTTCAGCTACCCGGTTAAGATTAACGCTGAATTTCTCAAGCCAGTTGCGGCGGTTCTCAAGATTTACAGTTTCGTTGTAAAGAACTCTTCCGTAGTTGCCCGTATAATAACTTGGATTATAGTATCCCCAATCATCGTAATAATCGTAGTAGCTAAACTGGCTTAAAAAGAAAAGAATGTTGTTTTTGAAAACCTGCGAAACCTCAATGTCAACTCCGGGAACATTAACGGCATTTATCTGCAGGTTTTTTTCACCGCGTAGCATCAGGTAGCTTCCTTTTTTATCGGCAAAGTTTATTGACGGCGAAATATCAACAAGAGAAACAACATCCTGGAAATCTTCCTTTAAAGTTCCGCCGTAAAGTCCCTGCAAGCCCTGTTTAATTTTAAGTTCGATTGTTTGCAGATTTGAAAAATCTCCTTCTATTTTAAAGCTGTTTTCAAATGAGGCAAATTTCAGGTTTTTAGATGGATAAACTGAAACGAAACTTTTTACTGTTTTCTCATCAACCATTTGTGTTGTGCCGACTTCAATCCACGCAGTTGAGCCGTCGAACCCGGAAGCAGCCCCGGTAATCTCAAGTTCTGTTATCGGCGGCAATTTTGATTTGAAAACAATATTCTTTTTCAATGGCTCTTTGCCGGTAACGCTTTCAAGTCCTCTTTTAACTGTTATTACAACGTTCTGTTCTTTATCGGTCTGCTGTATTTCGCCAAGATTAATCGAAACCAGGTCGGTAGAATTTTGAGTAACTACGTGAAAATCGTTCAATACTTTACCGTTGTTTCTTACTTCAATGTATTTCTTTAGCTGGTCGGGAAGGACGGCATAATTAAAATGTAAATTTGCCTGAACACTCAACTTGTAATACTGGTTGGCAATGTTAGTCCAAAAAATATCCGCCTTTTTCGCTTCGAACAAAGGAGTATTAAAAGAGTATGATTTGAAATCCGGCGAAAACGTTGTGTTGAATAAAACGCTCTTTGTTATTTCAGCTTTATATGATTGCGAAGGTTCAAGTGCTTCATCCGGCGAGAAAATGAGTTTGCTTGGTGATAACCATTTGAATTTCCCTTTTATTTTCGGTTCAAACTTTATGAACTCATCGGATAACCAGACATCCTGTTTATCGGCAGGTGCAAGATTTTCTGAAAACTCGACAGTAAAAGTTACAAGTGTAGGTACTTCGCCTTCGGGGCTGAAACTTTCAACTTCAACTGTATTTCCCGGCTCGCATCCGTTAAGAAAAAGGAAGGAACAAAAAATGAAAGCTGCGTGAACAAAAAAGTTTTTTAGATTGAAAAGATTAAATCGGTTGTTGTTGTTTGTTTTCATATTTCACCGGTATTCGTTTAATGATTTTCAAATAGTTACTTTTTAAACATAGCAGGGAAAGAATTCATATTCAAGTTTGAGATAAAATTTCCGGTTGTAAAGTAGCAGAAAAACATGTACTGCTACATTGATGCGGACGTCAATAAATTTAACGCAAAATAATTCGGAAAAACTCGTTAATTTGCAGAAGCAATTTCAAAAAATTTGCCCCCGTAGCTCAGTGGATAGAGCGGTGGCCTCCGGAGCCATGCGCGCAGGTTCGATTCCTGCCGGGGGTACAGGTTGGGTTTTACAAGAAAATGTCAAAAACATTAAAAATCATTTTCCCTGAATACCAGAAAACATTCATAGTCAATTGATATTATCACAAAGTAGCATTGAGGATTTGAGAAGTAAGTGCAAACATATTAATTCCTGGTTGTTAAAACTTGAACATTAAAAGCCGGGTTCGTAGTTAATTACCTCCTTTTAACACCCCATTTGCAACATTTTTTTAATAATTTTCGTTATAAGATTAAAATAGTTTTGAAACCAAATAAATTTTTCTTAGTCTAATAAGCAAAAATTAGGAGAATGAAATGAACACGCTTAAAACAGTATTTTTAATGACTTTAATGATGGCTCTCTTTCTGTTCGTCGGACAGCTACTCGGCGGACAAAGCGGGCTGATGATCGCTTTTGTTTTCGCATTGATTATGAATTTCGGGTCATATTGGTTTTCCGATAAAATTGTGCTTGCAATGTATAAAGCAAAACCGATTGACAGAAGTTCGGCACCGAAACTATTTCAAATGGTCGAAAATTTATCGCAGCAAGCCGGTATCCCGGTTCCACGTATTTATGTTATTGATAACCCGACTCCCAACGCTTTTGCAACCGGGAGGAATCCGCAGAATGCTGTTGTTGCCGTTACAACCGGAATCCTTCGAATATTAAACAATGAAGAGATAGAAGGAGTGCTTGCACACGAACTGGCACATATAAAAAATAGAGATATTCTTATCGGCTCGCTGGTTGCTACGTTTGCAGCATCAATCTCTTTTCTCGCTCAAATGGCTGGCTGGGCAATGATGTTCGGAAGAGGAAGCGATAGAGAAGACAACAGCGGGTTGGCTTCTCTTGTAATGATTATTCTTGCCCCGTTAATGGCAACTTTAATACAACTCGGAATTTCACGATCAAGGGAATTTATGGCTGATGCAAGCGGAGCTTCGTACAGTAAAAATCCGAACGGATTGGCATCCGCTCTCGATAAACTATCGCGTGCAAACCAGATTCAACCAATACATGATGCAAGTCCTTCAACGGCTCACATGTTTATTGTTAACCCGCTTACGGGCGGAGGAATGGCAAAACTGTTTTCAACACATCCACCGATGCAGGAAAGAATCGCAAGATTGAGAAGAATGACAAACAGAGTGTAGGTGAAAAATTTAGAAAGGCTGTCTCAACTAAATATGAAGACAGCCTTTTTTGCACACTACTTTGTATAGTCGATTAAGTATTTATCCAGCACAGGAAGATTTTTCTTAGCCCGGCTCTTCTCATACTCATAAAAAATCTTTCCAAGGTTCGACATAAAGGGATAACCAATCTCGTCATACTCATATTTATCATCGTTAAATATTTGATCTTCATTAACGTAAATAACAGCAGAAAGAAAGAATTCGATTTTGTTATTAAAATCAACAAAGTAAGAATTATCAATTAAATACCCGTAAGCACCGCCTACTTTGTTAAAAATTCTTATCCCGGACATATCTTCATCTTCCTGTTTCCAGAAAGAAAACATTTTCATAGAAAAATCGCTGTGCTTTTCACCATCGTATTTCGGGTAACGGCTTTCCTTTGGAAACATCGACATTGATTTATAAAGAAATTCATAATCGTTATCCGTCAAATTAAATTTTTGTTCAACCGGTACTGCATCAGGCATCATAACAGCTTTAAGGATGTTATGTTGGTCTTCAAGAGAAAGATAATTTTTATATGTAAAATTCATCGGTTCGTATAAAAGACTGTCCCCGTAATAGTACCCGATACCTTGAAGTAGATCGTTACAACAGTTTTTATACTGCACCGGGTTGAACTC
Source organism: Ignavibacteriaceae bacterium (assembly GCA_036795455.1). Taxonomy (GTDB): domain Bacteria; phylum Bacteroidota; class Ignavibacteria; order Ignavibacteriales; family Ignavibacteriaceae; genus DAIRET01. Next base: position 23,817 of record DAIRET010000007.1, on the reverse strand, counting down.
AGCCGGCTGGTGGTAAATCACTTTCTCCCCGTCATAAAAGGTGAAGGGATTTGTGTGCCTGTTTTGTTCCGGTGATAATGAAACGGCGAGCCTGTGAATGATTTTCACATCTCTGTACCTTTTAATCCACAATCTTTCGTTGAATTCTTTCTGCCCGACAAACTCGTAAAGCCTATTGAAAGCGTCGTTATCACTTACAAGAAAGATTTTGTTAATATAATGTGCAATTGTAGGCTTGTAATTTTCCGCCGAAGAATCGTAAAGAACTTTTGTTTGTCCGCTAAATGCGCTGTCAATTTGCAGCGGTGTGTGCTTTGTCAATCCGTTGATTCCAATCTCATTAATTTTTTCGAGAGCAAGCAGTGCAGCCGGAAACTTTACCGTACTTGCAGGATAATAATAATCATCTGCGTCAATGCGGTATTTTTGAGTAGTGAATGAGGGAGAATTATTTTCGTCCCTGTCAATCCGGGTATAGATTATTTGTACTTTATATTTTCCCGGCGATTCCAATACTTTCGAAAATAAATTTTTATTTTTACTAAGCAACTGCCCGATTAAATCCGTTTCTTTATTTTGCCCGTTCAAAGAGATGTTAAACAAACCGATGAATAATAGAAGCAAACAAGTTTCAATACTTTTTCTTATCATTTTCAACCTATATTTCAAATTAAATATTTATACTAAATGTAATAAATGGAGCAACTTTAACCAAGTAAAACCGAATCATTACAGGTTCATCATCAATTTATCTTCGGGATATTATTAAATTTGCCAATAAAAAAACAAAAAATCTGCCGGTCAGATTATAATTCTCAACATTCAGGTTTATTTTGAAAATGAAGTATTATTTTTTACTTATCTCCACTTTGCTTTCGCTTTTTCCAATAAGAAACGGGTATACGCAAAATTTATTTATTAACGAGTTCATGGCATCAAACAGCAGTACTATCCTTGACCCAGATTATAATGCTTACGCTGACTGGATAGAAGTTTTTAATGCCGGAACGTCGGCGGTAAATCTAAAAAACCATTACATAACCGACAACCTTAACAATCCGCAAAAGTATAAAATAACAACGGACCTGATTGTTGAACCGGGTGGATATGATTTAATCTGGGCGGACGATATGAATACAGGCAATCATACGAATTTCAAACTAAGTGCCTCCGGGGAATCAATCGGGCTATACGACCCCTCTTTATCGTTAATCGATAAAATAACTTTCGGTGAACAGACTTCGGATGTATCCGAAGGAAGATTTCCAGATGGAAGCAGCGAATGGTATAAATTCTATCCCGCAACACCCGGTACTTCTAACGAAGAGTCCGGCATTTTCAACCGCCTTGCAGACCCGGTTTTTTCGATTAACGGAGGATTTTATAGTTCTTCGATTTCATTAAATTTATCTCACAACATCAGCGGGGTAACTATTCGTTACACAACCGACGGCACAATCCCTACATTAGAAAGCACTCTATTTGCAACACCGATATTAGTTGACTCAACAATTGCAATAACGGCAAGGGCTTTCAAAGAAAACTTTGTCCCGAGTAAGCCGGTTGTTAATACATATTTCATCAACTTTGAAACTGAATTACCTGTGTTTTCAATTGTTACCGATCCCGGTAATTTTTTCAGCGATACATCGGGAATTTATGTCTCGGGAACAAACGGTATAATAGGTAACTGTAGTACAGTTCCAAGAAATTGGAACCAGGATTGGGAGCGCCCGGTAAACCTTGAATTTTTTGAAAAAGATAAATCACCTGCATTTAACGTTAAGGCGGGAATTAAAATCAATGGAGGTTGTTCAAGAATATACCCCATGAAATCGCTCGCATTTTTCTTCCGCGGTGAATACGGCTACAGCACTCTTAATTACAGGTTGTTCCCGGATAAAACTTTACTGAATTTTAACAATTTCATTTTAAGAAGCTCAGCCCAGGATTGGTGGCGGACGATGTTCAGGGACGGAATGGTTCAAACATTAATAGAACAGGGGATGAAAATAAGCTACCAGGATTACCGCCCCTCTGTACTGTTTTTAAATGGTGAGTATTGGGGGATTCATAACATTCGCGAAAAATTGAACGACCATTATTTGCATTATAATCACGGGGCTGATATTAATAACATTGATCTTATTGAAATTAGTAAAGCAGTGTATGCGAATAACGGGGACGTAACGGCTTATAATTCAATGATAAATTATTTATCGACAAATAATATGTCGCTTCCTCAAAACTACGAGTATATAAAATCTATCGTAGATGTTGATCAATACATTGATTACTTGATTGCGGAAATTTATTCGGCAAATGCCGATTGGCCAGGCTCAAACATGAAGTTGTGGAGAGAGCGTACTTCAGGCGGTAAATGGAGATGGCTCATTTATGATCTTGATTTTACATTCGGTGGGAATGCAGAAGGACAATACAATTCTAATACGCTTGCACTTGCTACGGCAGCAAACGGACCGGATTGGCCCAACCCGCCATGGTCAACAATTATGCTTAGAAAGCTCCTTGACAATATAGAGTTCAAAAATGAATTTATTCAACGGTTTGCCGTTCATATGAATACAACCTTTGAACCTGAACATGTGAACAGAGTTATTGATAGTCTAAAAGCAGTAATTGCTTCCGAAGTACCGAGGCATAAAGCAAGGTGGACGCAATCAATTTCTCTCGGGAGCAACTGGGATAATAATGTAAACATAATGAAAAATTTTGCGACTTTACGCCAGCCGGTAGTAAGAAATCATTTTTACGAGAAATTCGGTATAACGGGTTCATATTCTTTGGTTATAGGTAGGAATAATCCGGCATGGGGAAAAATCTACACTCACAAAGTGGAAATAAAAAAGAATAATTCAACCAACACATTCTTTAATAATATTCCTTTGAAATTGGAAGCCGTAGCAATGCCGGGTTACCGTTTCGTAAAATGGGAAGGTGCCTCAAATTCGGTGCAGCCGCAGATTGAAATTGTTATTTCAAACAACTCATCTCTTACGGCGGTTTTTGAAAAAGCGGAGTCGGCTGTAACAACACCAGTTATTAATGAGATCAACTATAAATCATCACCGGCTTTTGATACCGAAGACTGGATTGAAATTTTTAACCCGCTTGAAAACGAAATTGATTTAACCGGCTGGAAGATAAGTGATGATAATCCCGCCAATGCTTATAGCTTTCCACTTGGTTCAAAAATAGAAGGGAACGGATATATCGTTGTTTGTCGGGATACGACAAAGTTCAAACTGCTATATCCGAATATGTACAATGTTTTCGGTAATCTTGATTTCGGTTTAAGCAGTGATGGGGATATGGTTCTACTTTACGATTATATGGGAAATTTGATTGACTCGGTGAAATTTCAAAGTTCGGGAAATTGGACTTCGATTCCGAATGGAAACGGTCCTACTTTGTCGCTTGTAAATCCGCAGAGTGATAATTCCATTGCTGAAAATTGGAAAACCTCTGAATTTTACGGAACTCCGGGCAGATTGAACGATACATACACAAAAGTAAAGTTGGAAGAAAACCGGCTTCCTGAAGGCTATTTATTAGCTCAGAACTATCCGAATCCTTTCAACCCGATAACGACGATCAATTATTCTATTCCGTCAAACGATAAAGATAAAATGGCAAACGTAAAACTTATTGTATTCGATGTGCTTGGAAGAGTAGTGGCTGAACTTGTGAACGAATCTAAAGAGCCCGGCACATACGATGTAAAGTGGGATGCCACAGGGTTCTCTTCCGGTGTATATTTCTATCATCTGTCAACCGGTGATTTTTTTGAAACGAAGAAGATGTTGTTGATCAGATAGGACTTTTACAAATGCTTGTTTTTAGAGATAGAGAGTTATTTGGTTTTTCTAATACACCAATTCACAATGATTAACGGTATGTATGCGGTTTTTGTATTTGCTAAAGTAAAATTTTTCAAATATGTTTGTCTCGCAAATTCCATTTATATTTAATGAAAACATTGATGCTTAATCAAATTTTTCAAATTAAACATGCAATTTTACTCCTGCTTGCAGTTCTGCTTTCAGGTAGTTGTTTGTTTGCCCAGGAAAAAACAAATCTCGATATCTTTTTTGAGATTGTGGATAAATCCGTTGAAGCCGTACTTGAAGATACAGAGCAGTTGCCAGGGTATAAATTAAGACTTAATCTTTCACAACCATTGACTGTTTTTGAAAACCGCCTTACGATAAAATTTACTGCCGATTCAAATTCCACCGCTTTATCCAGTCAAGAAAACACTGAATTAATTTACACGATTGAAGGGACTTCGGTTGTTTACAAAGAACCGTTTAAGAAGAATCTCTTCGGTGATTTTTATTTAGAGCGGGAAATAAAATTAAGCGGCAGCTATCTTATTAAAGACGGTTCGACAAATCTAAAAACATTTATGTTGGCTAATACGGACACAATTAAATACAGCCGTGCCTCTGAAATGGAAAGCTCCTCTTTCCCGTTCACGAAGGGGAAAATTCCCGCAGAACCGTTATTTTCAACAATTTTTGAACCGGCTATTATAATTGGGGCAGCAGCAGTATCTGTTTACTTGTTTTTTACGGTTCGCAGCAAGTAGTAAAAATTGCCTTTGAAGAAGTGCAATAATTGCCTATTTTTACGCCGTTTTATTAACATTTTAGAAGATTATGAAGTACTTACTCCCAATTCTTTTTGCCGTGTTGCTTATCGGATGTTCAGCATCAATTGATACGGCTAATCTCGAGGCTCCGGATAGGATGAAATATGCGATGGAGCTTTTTGAAGACGAAAGCTACGACAAAGCAATTATCGAATTTGAAGCTATAATTTTACAATTCCCCGGCAGCGAGTATGTCGATAAATCGCAGTTTTATCTTGCACAGTCAAGATTCAACCGGAAAGAATTTATTCTTGCAGCATCCGAATTCAGCAGGTTAATTCGAAGTATGCCCGCAAGCAGTTTCGTACCTGAAGCACAGTTTATGCTCGCCGAGTGTTACTACCAGCTATCTCCAAGGTTTTCACTTGACCAAAGATTTACAAAGCAGGCGATACAGGAATTCCAGGCTTTTATCGATATTTTCCCCGCAGACAAACGGGTTACCGAAGCTGAATCCAAAATAGTTGAACTTAACACGAAACTTGCCGAAAAAGAATTTAACGGTGCGGTTATTTACGAAAAATTGGAATACTATAACGCGGCGGTGTTGTATTATGATAATATATTAATGATCTATCACGATACTCCTTTTGCACCAAGAGCATCATTCAACAAGATTAATGTTCTAATAAACCGGGAAAAGAACACCGAAGCTCTTAAAGAAATTGAAAACTTCTTAACGAAGTTTCCTGAAGACCGGAATTACGACTCGGTTCAAAAGCTGAAAGAAAATATTGAAAATAAGTTAAGGCAGCTTTAAATTAATGTCCAAAAAAAAGGTTTCCGAATCTGTAATTACAATGACCGAGCTGGTGCTTCCGAATCATACGAACACACTCGGGAATTTGCTCGGAGGACAGTTAATGCACTGGATTGACATCTGTGCCGCTTTATGCGCCGCAAAGCATTCTCAAAGAGTATGTGTAACCGCTTCAGTTGATAGAATTGATTTTCACCACCCCGTAAAATTGGGACAGGTTGTAACTTTAACCGCAAAATTAAACCGTGTTTTCAATACATCCATGGAAGTTGGTGTAGAAGTAATTGCCGAATCATTTACCGAAGGGAAAAGATTTCATAGTAATTCCGCATTTCTTACTTTTGTTAGTGTAGACGAAAACAACCACGCTGTTAAAGCCCCCCCGGTAATCCCGGAAACGGAGGAAGAAAAAAAGAACTTTGATGATGCACTTAAGAGAAGAGAAAACAGGCTTAAAAGCAAACCCCCGCTTTAAGAAGATTGTTCTTTTTGTCTTTTTCTCAGCGGAAATCTTTGCACAAATACCTTTCAACGGTTTTTGTAAATATGATAGTTATCCCTTTCCAGCCGGCTATCAATCCGCATTTACACTAAACTTCAACAATGACTTTTATACCGATATAATTTTACATTCTCCCGACGGAGAAAAAATCTTTTCTATGAATGGAGAAGTTTCCGGTTTGTTAAAAGAAGGTACTGTCTCCCGGCTTCCCTTCCCGATTACAAAACTAACGGCTTTAACGGATGAAAATAATAACGTTGTCGATTATTTGTTCCTAGCACGCAAGGCACGCAGCTTTGGTATAATAAAATTCGATGGAAACGGAAGGGGCAACATTACATATAAGCTGAACCTCGATTCTTACCCGGAAAATTCCTCCGTTGCCAATATTGATGATGATAATAATAAAGAGGTATTGATATCCGGTCCTTCTTTTAACGGTTTATCAATCTTAAAAAGAAACGGGAATAAATACACCGAAACCAAACTGTTTGAAAAAAAGGCGTTCTCTTTTGCATCATTCATAGACATCAACAACGACGGCTACCCGGATATTGCAGCATTCGATTTAATCGAGAATACGCTTTTATTCTTTTATAATAACAGCCGTGGAGAATTTAGGTACGTTAAAAGTATCCCTTTTTTCGTTACTGTTAAACAGATGCAGGTGTTTGATTATAATCTTGATTCGTTCCAGGATATAATAATCTCTACGGCTGATGGAATTAAAATCCTACTCGGTGATGGAGTTGCATCTTACAGCAACGAGATTTTTATCAAAACGAAACTTCCTGCCGACAAATTAATCCGCGGGGACTTTAACCGGGATGGGAAAATCGATATTGTTTATCTCAACCACAATGAATCAACGGTCTCGGTTATTTTCGGTAAAGACCAGGGTGCCGTATACCAGGAAATTCAATACCTGAAAAAAGAAACTATAACGGATTTAATCCCTTATTACAGCAGGTTCATTTCCGGTTTTGCCGCTATAGATAATAACGGATTTGTTTATACAATAACGAGAGTAGCTTCATTATCTCCAGAGGTTGAAATTACATTCGGTGACAACCCTGCGATTGTAGGCTCGTTCGATTTTTCAAATAACGGGATAATAGACCTGTTTTATATCGACAACATCAACAAAAAATCAAATTTCATTATCCGGGACGGGAACGGAATTCCATCCGTTTTCTATTCAATCAGTTTATACGATTCTTATTCTTCTGTTAAAGTTGATGATTCCGGGAAGTTCGTTAAAGCATTCTATTTCTATACGACAGCAAAGAAGGCAGTTGAAATCTTGATTATTGATTTCAATAATTTTGATGTTAAAAGAGAATATATTTATACCGGTGGTGAAATAAGCGACCTTAAAGTATTGAAATATGATGAATCCCCAAAGGCTGATATTGTAATTGCAAATCTGCCGGGCGGAACGTTGAATCTTTCCGAATACTCTTACAAAGATTTTCGTTATACGGTTAAAACTTCCACAGGTATAGCCGATTCCGTTTTTGATGCCAAACTTGATGATTCATTAAATATCTATTTCTGGCGTAAATTCACCAATAATATCACTCTCTATTTTTACCCTATAAAATCAACACATGGGCAGGAAAGACTTTTTTCAACCAGATTGGTTGAAGGAATGAAACTAAAAAACTATTTTTTTAATTTTAAGGAGAAAGGGAACGGCTCTCTTTTTTCGGTTATTGATGCAGACGGGGAAACATATCTTCTAACTTCAGGGATTGGAATTCAAAACAAAACCACCCGGGAAAGCATCACCAAATATTTCAAAACCATAACTGCCGGCAGTATTTATATTAACGATTATGAAAACGGGAAAGAAAAGAAAATGTTCTTATATTTGCCTGAAGAAAAATCATTAAATAAAGTTGAATTCACACTCAAAGGAGGCATCCAGGCAATTACCAAATTAACCGACATGACTAATGCGGAAAGTTTTATAGTCGGTAAATTTAGTGCCGGAAATTATTATGTTGTTTACTCAAATAATGCCAATGCTTCGCTTGTAATTAAAAAAATATGATATTGAAGAAAACATCAATACTTTTTATACTGCTAACGGTTTCGCTTTTTTCGCAAAACGTTTTACCGGATCTCGATTCTCTTTTTAACGCTTTTCTTGAAATGAAGAGTGCCGGACAATACCAGGTTGAGTCCCCCGAAGATAGCTTGGTAGAAAATAAAAAATGCGGCTTCGGGTTGGCTTCCGACATTTTTTTTAATTTAGAAAAATTTGATTCCCCCAAAAAGGAAACGTTAAACGCTTTATTCCAGCGTCCCCTAACCGAAACAAGTATCGTTTCCGAATCGGGATTTTTCAGAATTCATTACGACACAACCGGCATTCATAAAGTTCAATATGACGTTATTGAGTTTGCCAAAGCGCTCGATTCATCCTATAACTTTGAAGTCAATTATCTCGGTTATCCCCCGCCAGTAAGCGATAACGGCGTTGGTGGAGACGATAGGTATGACGTTTACATACAGAATGCAGGTGGTTATTACGGTTATACACAACCCGAAAATGAAATTACACCGGGCAGCCAGAGATATTATTCATACATAGTTGTTCATAATAGCTTCGCCGGTTTTTATACTCAGGGAATTGATGCCGCAAGGGTTACGGCTGCTCACGAGTTCCACCACGCAATACAGATGAGCAACTATATTTTACGGGAAATCAACGGCGAAACCGCTGATGTTTTTTTCTACGAGATGACTTCTACCGCAATGGAAGAATTTGTTTTCAATTCGGTGAACGATTATTACGGTTATATGAAAAACTATTTCGATAAACCTGAAAGATCATTCGGTAATAATAACGGTTACAATCTTGCAGTATGGAATATCTTTTTGAGAGACCGGTTTAATTTCGACGTGTTGAAACGACAATGGGAACATTTTGTTAATTACCGGGCTTTGCTTGCAATTGAACTATCTCTTAATGAAGTCAATTCCTCTTTCGCGGAAGAATTGTCCGAATTTGCAGTGTGGACCTATTTCACAAATTACAGAAGTATTACCAACAAGTTTTTTAAAGAGGCGGAGTTTTACCCGGTAATTCGCCCGATGAACAATGTGTTATTTACTCCCCCATCAATAGTAATTAGTGTGAATGCCTCGCCTGTTGCAAACTGTTTCGTTCGTTTCTACAGTTCGTCAAATAATTTAGAGGATACACTATTTGCAATTGTAACGAATGGTGATGTTCAAAAGGGAATTCAGACCCCGGCAGCAGTTATCCCCTTTACTTATGAATTATTTAACTATAATGCTTCCGGTTCGCAGTCGCTTGACGGGTATTACTACTCAAAATTGGATGCCACAGATATCGTTTTCTTTCTCAATAAGGAAATAATTAATGATGTTGTTGTAAGCGGTAACGGTAACTATAGAAAAGTAGCGGACTTTGTGTTTCCATCCCCGTTCAATTATAAAAAACATGAATTCCTCTATCTACCTGTAACAGCAGGTTCTTCCGGAATAGCGGAGATTTATATTTACAATATAAACATGGAACTAATGTGTTTCGTAAATGAAACAGTTATCAACAAATTCGGAAACCGTGTTGTTAAATGGAATGGAAAAAAAGACAACGGCGACAATAACGGTTCCGGTGTTTATTTCTATGTCGTTAAAAGTAATACCGGGACAAACACCGGTAAACTGGTAATTATAAATGAATAACTTTTCCGTTGCTGCAGAATCTGTTACAAAGTTCTTCGGACGGAGACTTATTTTCAAAAATATTAATCTTGCATATGAAAACAGCGGCATTTACGGAATTGCCGGTCCCAACGGTTCCGGTAAATCAACTCTTGTAAAAATTCTTTCCGGGTTAATAGCCCCGTCGAAAGGGAGAGTTATTCATTCTGTTGACGGAAAGAATATCGAACCGGAAAAACTGCACAACTATACCGGTTTTGTCTCCCCCTACCTCGTTCTTTATGATGAGTTTTCCGCGGAAGAAAATATTCTCTTTTTTTCAAAGATTAGAGGAATTAACCTCGATAAGGGAAAAAGCAATTTTTTCTTAAACGAGTTAGGGCTTTACGAACGGAAGGATGACATGTTAAAAACTTATTCTTCAGGTATGAAACAAAGGATGAAATTCATCTTCGCTCTTGTGCATTCACCATTTTTCGTAATACTTGACGAACCGACTTCAAACCTCGACAACGAGGGGAAAGATAAAGTTTACAGGCTGATTGAAAACTATTCCGGTTCAAATATTGTTTTAATTGCATCGAACGAGGAGAACGATCTCCGGTTGTGTAAAAATGTTGTTGAATTGACAAATTACAAATAATATGCAGCCGTTCTATCACATATTTAAGAAAGATCTTTCGTCCGAGTTAAGAACACGGTACGCAGTTAATTCGCTTGTAATGTTTATTCTAATAACGATTAGCGTTATTCTTTTTTCAATCGGAACGGAAACCATTTCCGATTATCTTGCAGGCGGACTTTTCTGGGTCGTTGTTTTTTTTAGTGCAATGTCGGGATTATCAAGGACATTCGTTTCCGAAGAAGAACGCGGAACGGCAATGACGCTTAAACTGATTGCTTCTCCGGCTTCGGTATTCGGCGGAAAATTGTTCTTTAATATTGTTCTCGTTTTCTCGATGAACGTTTTTGTACTCGTTCTTTACAGTATCCTGTTTGATGCATTCGTACTGAAAAATCTTGTTCTTTTTTTAACGGCGTTTTTACTCGGAAATATAGGAATTGCAGCCGCATCTACGATTATTGCTGCAATTATATCGAAAGCCGGTTCCAAAGGAACTCTATACCCTGTATTGTCATTCCCGATTTTACTGCCGTTGATTTTAATTTTAATTGAGTTGACCAAACTATCAATGGACGGTGTTGGGCTGGACGAAGCATTTGTTGAAATAGCAGTCCTGTTTTGCTACGATGTTATAATGTTCTCCGTCTCTTTTTTATTGTTCGATTTTATCTGGAAAGATTAATGTAAAATTTTATGCTCTGGAAAATTGCTTTATTTATACTTATCTGTTTTATCTCGATAGCCGGGATAGCATTCCCCATTGTGGAAAATCCTTCTGCATGGTATGAATTCCCTCTGATCACGGGCTTGGGTGAAAATGCAAAAATAATTTTCTTTCACGTACCGACTGCATGGATAACAGTACTTGCATTTTTTATGTCAACAATTTACGGCATAAAATATCTCCGTAAAAAAGACCTTGACGACGATGCAAAGGCTTATACTGCGGCACAACTTGGAATGATTTTCTGCATACTCGCAAC
>DAIRET010000007.1:0-12473 GCA_036795455.1 Ignavibacteriaceae bacterium | reverse complement strand
ATGCAAAGGCTTATACTGCGGCACAACTTGGAATGATTTTCTGCATACTCGCAACTGTAACAGGTGCTGTTTGGTCGAAGTTTGCCTGGGGCTCTTTCTGGAGCTGGGATCCGCGACAGACAAGCATATTTGCATTAATGTTGATTTACGGAGCGTTGTTTGCGCTCCGCTCTGCTATTGAACAGGACGAAAAAAGAGCAGTACTTTCATCGGTTTATTCGATAATAGCTTTTGTTACTGTACCGTTCTTTATATTCATTATGCCGAGGATAATGAAAGGGTTGCACCCCGGCTCGGCAGACGATAGTACTGCCGGTCCTGTAGTAAATTTCAAAATGGATTCTAACATGTATTTGATATTCGTTTTGTCGCTTATCGGTTTTACGATTTTATACTTCTGGATGTGGCGGGTCGGATATAGATTACAGATTCTTAAAGATAAATTAGAAAAACAATTTAGTTGAGGTTGGGTTGGAAGGGTTATATTCTTTTCTCGAAAATAATGCAATTTATATAGTAATGATAATAGTTTTGATTGTCTGGACCGGAATATTTTTATACATGTTCGGTTTGGATAAGAAATTAAAAAAGATTGAGGAAGAAATCAAAGGAGTGAAGAAGTGAAAAACAAATATATATTCGGAGGGATAATAGTAACGGTATTTCTATCGCTGATGATATACCTTTTTACTCAAAGCAATATCCAGTATGAAAGCGACTTCGCTAAAGTAATCGAAAAAGAAAGAACCGTTAAAGCAACCGGAAGCTGGGTTAAGGAAAAACATTACGAGCTTGATAAAGTGAACAGGACTTTCTCTTTCTATATGAAAGATGAAAAAGGGCAGGAAATGAAAGTCGTCTGTAACGGAACAATCCCCAATAATTTTGAATCTGCAACAAGTGTAGTTGTAACCGGTGAGTATAAGAACGGTTATTTCCACGCTAAGGAAATACTTACCAAATGTCCTTCAAAGTATGAGGGCGAAAAAGTGAAATCCGCTGTTGTAATGTAATCACCCCTCTCAAAAAAGGAGTTTCTATATGGCAGGTAATATAATATTAACGCTGGCATTTGTGCTGGCGGTCTTTTCTATGTTGATGTATTCTTTCAGTTTTCGCGGTGTAAAGAATACATTGAATTTCGGACGTTTATCTTTTCATCTAACTGCTATGCTTGTAATTGTCGCATCAACACTTTTGATGTACTCGATTTTGACGCACCAGTATCAATACGGCTACATTTATAATTACAGTAGTGATGAACTTCCGGTAGGACTGCTGATGTCAACCTTCTGGGCGGGACAGGAAGGAAGTTTTCTTCTTTGGGTTTTATTTGCTGTTATTATCGGGATTATTCTTCAATCATATTCTGCGAAAAGAGAAGGGCTTGAGCCTTCTGTAATGGCGGTTTATTCACTCGTGCTTTCATTCTTGCTTTTTATGGTTTCACCGCTGCTTAAAAGCCCGTTCAACTTTATTTGGATGGAAGAGATTTTTATTGAGTCGACAAAAATTAACCCGGCGTTTTTCAACTTACCGTTTCTGCAGGGACACTTATTCAGCGATCCATCAAGCGGGCAGGGATTTGTAAAAATGAGTAAAGAGCTTTACGCCTCGCTTCAATCTGCCGGTATTTCAATAAATGAGTTTATAATAAACGGTAAAGGATTGAATCCACTTCTTCAAAATTTTTGGATGCAGATTCATCCCCCCGTGCTTTTTGCGGGGTTTGCACTTGCTGCTGTTCCGTTCACTTTTGCAATTGCAGCACTTTTAAAAAATGATTATAAAGATTGGGTTCGTCAATCGTTTCCATGGGTGCTTGCAGCGGGGGCGGTTCTCGGACTCGGAATAATGCTCGGAGGCTACTGGGCTTACGGCGTACTCGGCTGGGGCGGTTATTGGGCATGGGACCCGGTTGAAAATTCAAGTCTTGTGCCGTGGGTTGTAATTGCAGCAGTAGTTCACACAATGATTGTTCAGAGAAAAAGCCAGGACAGAGGGGAAGGTGTCGGAAGATTTGCCAAAACAAATCTTATTTTAAGTATACTTGCTTTTATTCTTGTTCTTTACAGTACTTTTTTAACAAGAAGCGGAATACTCGGCGATTCATCCGTTCATTCTTTTGTTGATCCGGGAACGATAATTTATCTCTTCTTAATTATTCTCGTTGCCACATTCCTACTGCTCGGAAGCGGTTTGATTGTTTATAGATGGAAGTATCTTTCATCACAGACAAAGTATGATGATAATCTTTTATCGAGGGAACTTTCACTATTTACTTCCGCCGTTGTACTCGGTGCATCTGCATTGATAATCTTTTTCGGTACTTCTGCTCCTATATTTGGTGTGGGGGTGGAAATTTCTTTTTACGATGAAATGCACATCCCGCTTGCAATAATTATGGGATTGCTCAACGGTTTAAGTTTGATGTTGAAATGGAAAGAGAACAGCGGTGAAGAGATATTTAAAAAGTTAAGGCTTGCGTTGATTCTCTCTGTGTCGGTAACGTTACTAACTGTAGTAATAGCAAGCGTTTATGATATTGTGATGATACTTCTTGCATTTTCGGCTTACTTCTCGATTTTCACAAACGGAGAGATAGCTTTGAAGATTATGAAGGGAAACAAAAAAATGCTCGGCTCATACATGGCACATATCGGTATCGCTATTTTTATTCTCGGTGTTATCGGTTCCGCCGTTTATAGTGATGAGGTTGAGCTTGACCTCGTAAAAGGAGAAAAACAGGACGCTCTCGGCTACACGGTTGAGTTTGTCGGCTACCAGCCGATTGAAAACAATACGAAGTATGCTTTCAATGTTGATGTAAAAAAGGGAAATTCAAGTTACCGTGTAAAACCGGTTATGTATATCAGTTCTTTCAATCAAAGTTTGATGAGAGAGCCGGATATTCTCGAAGGATTTCTGAATGATGTTTATATTTCTCCAATCGGATATGATGACGGGACTTCCCATGCGGGTCATGGTGAAAAAGAGGTTTCCCTTACACCCGGCAAAGAAACCGAAGCTGAAGGAGTTAAAATTCTTTATGCAGAATTTATCAGACCGGATATGGGTGTTATGGCTTCCGGCGGTGATTTCCAGATGGGTGCAAAACTGAGTGTTAAAGGATACGGCACCGCAAAAACAGTCGACCTTGTATTAAAGAAAGAAGGGGAAGCAATAAATTATATCCCGGTTGAGTTGAAGGAAGAAAACCTGCGTATAATTTTAAAGCAGATTGACCCGATGTCTAAAAAAGCTGACATAGTTATCACCAAACTTTCCGGCAGTATGGCAGATGTACACGAACACAAAGAAGTTCTTTCGATTTCGGCAAGCGTAAAACCGTTTGTAAGTCTTGTGTGGATAGGAACAGCGGTTTTTGTTATAGGATTTTTCGTCTCAATGTTCAGGCGGTTGGAAGAAGCCGGGTAGAATAATTGATAGTGTAATAAACTCACATTATTAAAGACCGAATAAAGACTCAAAACAAATCTAAAGGGCTTCTTATTTTTTTTACAGAGACCGGGTTGATGTGAGTATTGTTTTCCCTTAAAAGTAGTTTTGATTAGTTATAGTCTTTTAATATATTACAACTAATAATTTGCGGTTATCACGCAACAAACATGGGGTTTTCAGAACGCTCCTTTGGAAAAGTTGGATTTATGCCTTCCCGTTAGGAACCGGGACAAGTTATTGCGTAAAGGATTATACCACCCAACAAAAAAAGGACGCGATTAAAAACATGGAAAATCCCCTAAGACGATAAATAGAACCAATATAAATCAAAAAATTAAAAATTCATTGCAATCAGAGCGAATTCCGAAAAGCTTTGTGAGCAGGAAAAAACAAAAAAGGTATTAAATGAAAATTATGATGAAATTATTAAGTGTATTTTTTACGGTGTTGGTATTAAGTGTATCTGTTTCATGCAGTAAGTCAGACCATACATCTGAATCAGGTTCAGCAGATACTAAAATTGACCCATTTAGCAATGGCGGGAATGAAAGAAATATGATCGTTGTTATCAGCGATATCCATCTTGGTGCCGATCTGGCTTATGCTGAGTGCAGCAAAAATCTTAAGGCTCTTGAAAACTTTCTTGAAAAAGTTAGTGTGGCTCCAAATGTAAAAGAACTTGTTATTGCCGGAGATTTACTTGATGAATGGTATGTTCCAGCCACAATAAATACTTATCAAGGGAAAGATCAAGCGGATTTTGTGCAACGCATAGCAACAGCCAATAAGGGCGTAATTGACGCATTTAACAAAATAATTCAAGAAGGAAAAATTTCAGTTACTTATGTACCGGGAAACCATGATTTAACTATAACCGCTCAAAATGTTAGTCTTATCCTTCCGGGAATAAATCAGGTACGTGACAATGTACTGGGCTTGGGGACATACTCGCCATCGAGTATGCCGGCATTGGCAATTGAACATGGACACCGTTACAATTTTTTCTGTGCACCTGACCCGATTTCAAATCAGGATATTGCCCCTGGCACCATAACACCTCCGGGATATTTCTTTACAAGGATAGCCGCTCTTCACCATATACAAGATTGCAAAACTCCAGGTGACACGATGCCGGCTGTTACTCAAAATACTTCCGGTAATGAAAGTCAAAATTTACTATTCGCATATTGGGAACTCTGGCAATGGTCAATAACTCATCTACCAATAGAGAATAAATTTGATGAGAATATTATTGTAACGAATGTTGATGGATTTACAGGAACCTATTCTGTAAACGATTTATTGCCTTATCAAACTGCTCCCGGCGGATTTATAGATGTTAATCTTTATAAGGGAATTCAGGATGCATGGAATCAAAGACAAGCACTCAATCATGTAGCTGTTAATATACCTGCTAATCAGGCAATTGAAAATTCTGCCATACCGAGCGAATCGGATAATCAGGCAAAGAATCAATATTTTTTAAATCCGAATTCAAATAAAAGAATTGTCATCTTTGGACATACGCACGATCCCAAAATTATTTCGTCTGAAAACCATAATGGACAAAAATCAATCTATGCGAACTCCGGAACATGGATTGACCATAATAATGTTGCTCCGACAACAATGCATTTTGTTGTGATTACCCCTCAAAATGCCGAGGCTTCTTCTCAAACACTTGTAAAACTTTACAACTATGAAAATGAAGTTGTAACAAAAATGGCTGAAGACTCGTTGCGGTATTAACGATAAACAACGTTCAGACGGCTGGAAGAAACCGGGTAGAATTTGATTTTCTTAGAAAAGGGAGTTTACATAAAGGCTCCCTTTTTTATTGCTTATAAAAAATAAAACAAATCACAAACATAATAGCCCGCAGCAATTGAATAGGAATCTGCTTATTCAATTAACAATCTCTTTAGACCTTCCCTATTTGTTTTGTTAAAACATTGAAATATTTTATTATTACGAAGTAGATATTCATGTAAAGTAAAATATTCTCAATTATACATACTCAACTGCTAACTGTAAAAAAAAGATGAAAACAATCGCACCCATAATACTAATCGCTCTCCTTTTAAATCACTGTCATTCAGATAACTCGAATGAGATTAATTTAGAATACTCTCCAGGTAAAGCAGAATTATTTGCCGAAGGATATATCTCAACTAATCTTTATGAGAGGGATATTGCAATTTCGCCTAAAGGTGATGAGATAATTCTTACCCTTTGTGATTATAAGCAATTAAAAAGATGTTTAGTTAGAATAGAAAAAAGGGGGAACCAGTGGAGTAACAAAGAAGTCCTTAGCTTTTCCGGGAAATATAGCGATATAGAACCTTGCTACTCTGTAACCGGAAAAGAGTTGTTTTTTGCTTCCGATAGACCTTTGGAGTTGGACTCCACAAGAAGTGATTACAATATCTGGGTTTCAAAAAAAACAAGTAACGGATGGAGTGAACCTGAACCGCTGCAATCAAATATTAATTCCAAAATGGATGAGTTTTTCCCCTCCGTTACAAAAAATGGTAATCTGTATTTTACTTCAGTACGGGAAAATGGAATTGGTAACGAAGATATCTTTGTAAGTAAATTTATTAATGGAAAATACACCGACCCAGAACCTTTAGACTCAAATATAAACGGCCCGACTTATGAATTTAACGCATACATAAATCCCGAAGAAGATTTAATAATATTTAGTTCGTTCGGTAGGAAGGACGATTTAGGCGGGGGAGATTTATATTATAGCAGAAAGAATACGAATGGTTTTTGGACGACTGCTGTTAATATGGGAAGTGAAATTAATTCAAATAAATTAGATTACTGCCCCTTTGTAGATATTCCAAGAGGCAATTTCTACTTCACCAGCGAAAGAATTTTATCTGTGGATAAACGACTTGAAAATGTAAGCGAATTGGAAGCACTGGCAAACAATGTACTTAATGGAATGGGAAATATTTTCAGAGTACATTTGGATACTAATAAGTTAAAATAAACCATGTGAAATTCGTCTAAGTTGGTGGCAGTGGGGTTAGTAATTAGTTAAAAAAACATGATTTTATAATTCTATTTTTCATGAATAAAACCGTCTTGGGCAATGTGAATAAAAAAGCAAACAAAACTATGAGTGATAAAAAAGAATTCAAATCGGTTAAAGAGTATTTAGATTCTCAACCGGAAAAAACGAGGAAAGCACTGCTCGAATTAAAAGAGTCTATTCTAAAAGTTGTGCCTAATGCTACCGAATTGCTTAATTACAATATCCCTGCGTATGCTCTTACAGCTGGAGGTAAAAGAGAACAACAAATAATGATTGCTGGATATAAAAGCCATGTTGGACTTTATCCTCATCCTACAACAATGGAAAGATTTGATGTGGAACTAAAAGATTATAAAAAAGGAAAAGGCTCCGTCCAATTTCAATTAGACAAACCGCTTCCAAAGGACTTAATAGAAAGAATGGTAGAGTACAGAAAGAACCTTTTGATGAAAGGAATCAAAAAATGAAAACGATTATGTTTTTTTTCCTATTTATGGTTCTGGCTACTTCTTGTAGTAAACATATAGATAAAGATGCTGTTAAGAAAGAAATCTATAGAACCGAAAAAGCATTTGAAAAAATGACACATGAAAAAGGGATTGCAGAAGCATTTTATTTTTATGCCGATCCGGAAGCTGTTATTAAAAGGGAAAATGATACTCTTATTAAAGGGAAAGAGAATATTAAAGTGTATTATATCAGCAAAAATTTAAAGAATGCAACAGTTGATTGGACTCCGGACTATATTGATGTTTCTGATTGCGGAACGCTAGGATATACTTATGGTAAATATGTATGGAAAACCGAAAACAAAGACGGTGTTATAACAGAGCATAAAGGAGTTTTTCATACAGTGTGGAAAAAACAAAAAGACAATACCTGGAGATACGTCTGGGACTAAAACCATTGACTCCGTCTTATTAATAATTCAGTATATTCATTAAAACAATTGTACTAAAACCGCAAATTTTGGGAAGAATTTTTCAGAAACATTTTGAAAATGAAGGTTTGTTTGTTATATTTGTATCGTAAGCGATATAATCTTGGACGATATAGATATGAAAACAACAAAAACACAAAATATATTTAGAATAATTCTCGGAGTAATGATGGTATTACCCGGAATTGGTCATTTAACTTTTCAAAGAGAAGAATTTTTAGCTCAAGTCCCGAGATGGCTGCCCGATAATCCGGGTTTCATGGATTTTGTAGTCGTCTCCTCCGGTATTGTTGAAATCTTGTTGGGGTTATCAATGATTATTTTAACAAAGCACAAAATTAAAGTGGGTATTTCTTTAGCTCTTTTTTATGTTTTGATATTCCCTGGAAACATTTCGCAATATACATCTGGTATAGATGCTTTCGGGCTTGATACCGATTTAAAGAGATTTTTAAGATTATTCTTTCAACCGGTTCTAATTATTTGGGCTTTATGGTCAACCGGAACTTTAAGTTATTTAATAAAAAAATGTAGAAAAAAAGATGGGGTAAATTCACAAAGTTTTTATGACTTTGAGGCTGCTGACATAATGGGTAAAACCATAAAAATGGAAGCCTTCAAAAATAAGACAGTAATAGTTGTAAATACGGCAAGCAAATGCGGATTAACACCGCAATACAAAGGGCTGGAACAACTTTATAATAAGTACAAAGACAGAGGAGTTGTTGTGCTTGGATTTCCATGCAACCAATTTGCCAAACAGGAAAGCGGTACATCGGAAGAAATCTTGGAATTCTGCCAAATAAACTACGGAGTAAGTTTTCCTATATTTGCAAAAATTGATGTGAACGGCGATGATGCTCACCCACTATTCAAATACTTGAAATCGCAACTAACCGGTTTCGGCGGAAGTAATATCAAATGGAATTTCACTAAATTCATTATAGACAAAAATGGAATACCGGTTAAAAGGTTCGCTCCATTTACAAAGCCCGAGAATATTGAAAACTACTTAAAGAAAATTATCTGATATGAACAATAATGCAACATCACTTTATCTTGAAAACCAGTTGTGTTTTCCGTTATATGCAGCATCAAGATTAACAACGAAAATTTATACACCTCTTCTTAAAGAGGATGATCTAACTTATCCGCAATACTTGGTGCTGTTAGTATTGTGGCAATTTGGCAGTATGTCTGTTAACGAAATATGCAACCGTTTACTACTGGAATCGAATACCGTAACACCTTTACTGAAGCGTCTGGAGAAAAAAAATCTTATTGAAAGAAACAGATCGGCTGCGGATGAAAGAGTTGTTATTATTTCTTTAACACAGAAAGGTGAGAAGTTAAAGGAAAAAGCTGTTTCGATTCATGAACAACTGGTTAATTCATTTATTGATGTAAATTTGAATGAGTCGGAGGTCATTTCCCTGCAGAAAACCCTTTTCAAACTTATTGATATACTAAATAAAAAGCTTCAACAATGAACCAGTAACAGTTATAAGAATCAATGGCAGAAATTAAATAAAAAGAGGAGGCCAAGAATGTATAATGCTTTGGTGGTGGGCTGGAATTAGCATTTTTCGGTTCTGCTATTTTTATCTTTCCGCAGTAATGAAAAATCCCTGCGGATCAAAACAACCATCACCGGAAATCTCCTAAATCTTTACTGGATTTTGATAAACATTTTGCACGAGTTATAAATAAAAATTGTTTCTAACTGAAATAGGCAGTAATACTTCGCAATAACTTATTGCTTTTGAAAAAAAGAAAAACTAAATTAAAATATCAATTCAACTCAACAAGAACGGATGGTACAATGGAAGAGAACTCAAACAAAACAAGCAAATGCCCGGTAACCGGTGCAATGCACAAGCATAGTGTTGGTGCCGGCGGAACGAAAAACCGCGATTGGTGGCCCAACCAACTAAAGCTGAATATTTTACGTCAGCATTCATCTAAATCCAACCCGATGGAGGAGGATTTTAACTACGCAGAAGAATTCAAAAGTCTGGATTATGATGCGATCAAAAAAGACCTGCGAGAACTAATGACCAACTCGCAAGAATGGTGGCCTGCGGATTTCGGTCATTACGGACCTTTGTTTATCCGTATGGCATGGCACAGTGCAGGTACATACCGCACCGGCGATGGTCGCGGAGGCGGTGGAACCGGGCAACAAAGATTTGCCCCTTTGAACAGTTGGCCTGATAATGTAAACCTTGATAAAGCCCGTCGATTACTCTGGCCAATTAAACAAAAATATGGTCGAAAAATTTCGTGGGCAGACCTTATGATATTAACCGGTAACGTTGCTCTTGAATCAATGGGATTTAAAACATTCGGATTTGCAGGGGGACGCGAAGACGTTTGGGAACCGGAAGAAGATGTTTTTTGGGGTTCGGAAACTAAATGGCTTGACGGCGAACCACGCTATTCAGGTGAACGCGATCTTGATAATCCACTTGCTGCAGTTCAAATGGGATTAATTTATGTAAACCCGGAAGGACCGAATGGGAATCCAGACCCGCTTGCCGCAGCAAAAGATATTCGCGAAACATTTGCACGAATGGCAATGAACGATGAAGAAACCGTAGCGCTGATTGCAGGTGGACACACGTTCGGAAAAACACACGGCGCAGGAGATGCAGCACATGTTGGACCTGAACCGGAAGCCGCTGACCTCGAAGAGCAGGGATTAGGGTGGAGAAGTTCTTTTGGTACAGGAAAAGCCGGAGACACTATCACAAGCGGTCTTGAAGTTACCTGGACAAGCACACCCACAAAGTGGAGCAACAATTTCTTCTGGAACCTTTTCGGTTATGATTGGGAATTGACGAAAAGTCCTGCCGGTGCGCATCAGTGGATACCTAAACATGGTGCGGGTTCCAATTCTATACCGGATGCACACGATTCTTCAAAGCGTCATGCCCCCACAATGCTTACAACCGACCTTGCTTTGCGGTTTGACCCTGCTTATGAAAAAATTTCAAGAAGATTCTATGAAAATCCCGATGAATTTGCAGATGCTTTTGCACGCGCCTGGTTCAAATTAACTCACAGAGATATGGGACCCCGTTCACGCTATTTAGGTCCCGAAGTTCCATCGGAAGATTTGATATGGCAAGACCCCATTCCAGCGGTTGATCACAAACTGGTTGACGAAAAAGATATCGCTTCATTAAAAGCCAAAATTCTGAAAACCGGCTTAACAGTATCTCAATTGGTTTCTACTGCATGGGCTTCCGCTTCAACATTCCGCGGCTCCGATAAACGCGGTGGCGCTAATGGTGCGAGAATACGTTTGGCTCCGCAAAAAGATTGGGCGGTTAATAACCCGGTACAGTTAAAAAAAGTGTTGAATAAACTTGAAACTATTCAAAAAGAATTTAACGGTTCTCAATCCGACGGTAAAAAACTTTCCCTTGCAGACTTAATTGTACTGGCTGGTTGTGCAGGTGTTGAAAAAGCCGCAAAGGATGCGGGCTATAATGTAACAGTTCCTTTCACACCGGGACGAATGGATGCCTCGCAGGAACAAACCGATATTGAATCATTTTCGGTTCTTGAACCGGCTGCAGACGGATTCCGTAATTATCTTAAAATGAAATATTCCGTACGTACAGAAGAGTTGTTGATTGACAAAGCACAGTTGCTTACACTTACCGCTCCCGAAATGGCGGTTCTTGTTGGTGGTATGCGGGTACTCAACACTAACTTCGACAACTCTAAAAATGGTGTTTTTACGAATCGTCCGGAAGTTCTTACTAATGATTTCTTTGTTAATCTACTTGATATGGAAACAGTATGGAAACCGACCTCCGACTCGAAAGAAGAGTTTGAAGGACGGGACAGAAAAACAGGCGAACTGAAATGGACGGGGACAAGGGTTGATCTTGTTTTCGGTTCAAACTCCGAACTCAGAGCTTTGGCAGAAGTGTACGGGAGCCTGGATGCCGGTGAAAAATTCGTTAATGACTTTATTGCCGCATGGAACAAAGTAATGAACCTTGACCGCTTTGATTTGAAATAGCGTTTAAATTCAAAACACCAAACAAACCAATTCAACAAAAGCCGTGGTAGAAATACTGCGGCTTTTTTATTTTTTAGCATTAGTGTTTATTAGTGTAATTCGTGGCACCCCTTATTTGCCACTAATGGTACGAATGTCCATTAATCAAACTACTCACTTATTCTTATTGAAAAACCGAGCAATTGAAGAAGAAGCATTTTGAATAAATTTTCGGACACATCGGGTTCCCGTATTTCCCTTTTTGTATCTCGTTTTTCTGTCATCGTTGATAAACCAATATTCCCTGATTTCAGATTGCAAACCGTAGAGATTTTAAGCCATATGAATATATGTTGAATTTATCGCTTATTTCTTTATGTTTGCAATGAAGTTTATTAAATTTTCTACTTCTTCTATACTTAGAGCGTTTGGTAAACTTTACGGTTTTTTCATTTTTATAAAAAAGTCGAAATCAATATCTTTATTGAGAACATCGATAAAGAGAAAACGGGTGAACGTAAGAGGCTGCTTCATTGAAGAGAAAGAGAAATGTTTAGTCTGCTTAAGATGCGAAAAATAATCCAGCAAAAATCCACCATCTATTTCATTATAACGGGAATTACTAGCATAATTAAGAAATAGATTGAGATGGTGCAAATAGAGTTTTTCCGTTGTGGGAGAATAACTTTTTAAGTTAAACAGGCAGAATACTTATCAATAAGTTCCGCTCTCTTCATTTACATATTATCTTATAATTTGTGGTTATTACGCAGTAAATATAGTATTTTCGGAACGATCCTACGGAAAAGTGGCTTTTATGCAAGTTTGCATAAAAAAAACGTTATGGCCAAGAGTAAAGATGACAAAAGCAACAATATGAACACTCAGAAAGAAATAGAAAGAATAGTTGACAAAAGAATAACAGTCATTGCTATTATTGTTTTTTATGTGATAGCTGTTTTACTTAGATATTTGACTAACAAGACAGAGTTGTTAGCAGGAATTAACAG
>DAIRET010000300.1:0-2023 GCA_036795455.1 Ignavibacteriaceae bacterium | reverse complement strand
TGTAGTACCAGCCCAAAACAAAGCCTATAGAAATGATCAACAAGCATGTGAAAAGAATTATTACAATCCCCCGGAATTGTAATTCGGAATAAATTTCTTCTTTGTCAATTTTGGTAATCATAAACCAGGGGGTGTTGGGCACGCGCCTGATGTCTGAAAGTACCTCGGTGCCTCTGTAGTCTATTCCTTCGAAGATTCCTTCGTAACCGGATACAGCTTTTACTGCAGGTACTTCCGCTTTCGATTTTGAGATTCTGAAACTGAGATTGCTATTCTTTACATGGCGAAGTTGGTTCAGAAATAGTACGTTTTCTCCATCATCCTTAATTATGACGGTCTCGGCAGAATAACTTGGTGTAGGCCATGATTGTATCATTGGGAAAAGAAACTCGGATGGGTCTACGCGGAATATAAGAGTTGCAATAGCATTTCCAGTTTCATCGATAATCGGAGCAACATTATCAAAGTGAATTTTTCCGTGTTTGGTACAATAATAAAAATCTGTATTCAGAATTTGTTTTTTCGAAGCAGAAAGTTTTATAAAATGAAGGGTATTAGAGTCAACTTCTTCTACCAGGGGACGTAAGCTAAAAAAGACTTTTCCCGATAAATCGGTTATAAAAATATTTTCGTAGAAATGATTGCGTAAAATCGGTTCCAATCTTGAAGTAAGATATGATATGCCGTTTTTATCATCTTTGTTTTGAAGAATTATGCCTGTATTATGCATAAGAGTCGGATTATTTGAAAAGAACTCGGCTTCGGATTTTCTTTCTTTCAACCACTGAACGATCTGCTCAATTTTTAACCTTGAGACAGCCATTATTTCCTGGTGTTTTTCTTTACGGATATGTGTTTGTTCTGAAACATAATAAGTATAACCCCCTGCGATTATTAACAGAGTTAAAAAAATGATAAAAATGGTAATTTGCCATTTTTTTACAGGATTCTCGTTTTTCTTATCCATTAGCTTTATATTTTTTTTGTAACAGTCTCAATTTCGTAACCTTCTTTCAAAAAAATCTTTTAATCAGCTTTTTGCAGCTCAATAATAAAAATTGTTCCCTTTCCTTCTTCGCTTTCAAGGGAGATTGTTCCGTTCATTAACTCAATATATTTTTTTGTAATTGTTAATCCAAGTCCCGTACCTTCAAAGTTGCGCCCAAAGCCTTCGCTTGCCTGCCGGAATGCCTCCCAGATCAATTCTTGCTTGAATACCGGAATACCGATTCCGTTATCAATTACTTTAATTATTACTTTATCATTGTTAGTCCCGACTTCAATATGAACTTCCTTTTCTTCAGAGAACTTTATCGCATTATTTACAAGATTATTCATTACTTCCCTGAAAAGAGTTTCATCAACAATTGCATAAACAGATTCTCTTTCAAATTCCTTTACCAACTTCGTTTTAAAAGAAATGGCAAGCGGGATATAAAGATCAATCACTTCATTAATAATAGTAATGATATCTTTCCCCGTCAAACGATATTCAACTTTTTCAGCTTCAATTTTAGAGATTTTCAAAATATTGTTCAATGTCTCCAGCAGTCTTCTTCCGCTCTGGTGAATCGTTTTTGCCATTGAAGTATAGCTTTTGTAATCCACAAGGTAGGTTTGAAGTAACTCCGAGTACCCGAGAATTCCTATCAAAGGAGTTCTTAATTCATGGCTCATATTAGCAAAGAAGTATGATTTTATCTGGTTCATTTCTTCAGCTTTTTCTTTTGCAGAAATCAACTCGTTAATCATCTGCTTTCTTTCGGAGATATCTCTGAAAATAGTAAGGAGTAGATTAACATCGTTTTTCAATTCTATGTAGGAATTAGAAAGTTCAACCCATACACTTTTCTTATTGCGTAGAATAACTTCAGTTTCAAAAAACGGTTTTATACTTTTTGAGGTAAAGTTTTTCCTATAAAGTTCTAACGATTTTCTCCAATCCGCTTCATGATATATTTCGTAGAAGTACTTTCCTTCAAGGTCTTCTTTTTTCATTCCTACAATTTGACAAAAAGCATCA
>DAIRET010000006.1:0-43491 GCA_036795455.1 Ignavibacteriaceae bacterium | reverse complement strand
AGAAGCGAGATGTAAAAAGTTAATTTTTGTATTTGTAAATGCTTGTAAAAAGGTATAACTGTTTGGAGGTTTTTGTTCTTCTATTGCACAGTACTCCTTTTTGCAACTGTGCGTTGTATGCCGGTCTGTGCTGTTTAATTTGCTTGCATGTAAACTGGGGGTGTGGTTTACAATATTACAAGCCCCGTAGTTGTTTTCTAAATCTTTGTTTTCTCTATTGAGACATTGAACATCCTTATACTGTTTTAATGGATTACTAAATAGTTTAGACAAGGGAGAACACATTGTAGTAATCATTTACTGCATCCATTTCTTATCGGCTCAAGTTACTGCTTCAATTGTAGCGGTTAAAACCGTTACGGTAAGCGGTGGTTCATCTTCTCTAACCAAAAGGTCGGGGTTAATTGGACAACGCTAAAAACAGAACTTAAGTTAATAGAACGTAATTGATAAAATATTGTTTCAATTTTGTTGTGCTAATATAGAAAAAAAAAAAAATACAAAAGCAAGCAAATAAATATATTTTGTAAAAATAATTGGGGGGATCATTAAACACGTACTTACCGGGAAAGCATATTTAATGCTTATAAATAAAAAAGCCCCGGTTAAGGGGCTTTTAACTAACTTTTTAGGGGTTTTACTTTGCCAATATCATCTTCTTTGTTGAATTGAAACTCGGCGAAGTCATTCTGTAAAGGTATACACCGCTTGCAAGGTTGCCTGCATTGAATTGAATTGTGTGTGTTCCGGCTTCGAATTCTCGGTTTGCTATTGTAGCAATCTCTTCACCCATTACGTTGAATACCGTTATGTTTACAACTTCATTCTTTGCAAGAGAGAATGTAATTGTAGTTGACGGGTTGAAAGGATTCGGGTAGTTCTGCATCAAGTTGAATGATTCAGGCATATTGCTGCTCCCTTCAACACTTGAAGGTGTAGGAGAAGAAGTTACAATACTGTTTGCCGGCTGAACGAATATGAAGTTCGGCATATCGCTGTTTGTTGCTTCAAGTATAGTTGCAAAGTTTGCAATTGTAGTATCCCTTGTGATGTTACCGTTAAACGGACTTAAATTCATTTGTCCCGCACCGTAGAAACTTTTAACTATAACCTGTCCGGTAATTAATCCGGTAGGGAAATCCAGGACTGTTTTGGGTGCCAAAACAGTTGCTGTTAAGTTAATGTTGGATATTTTGAATACTTTAGTATCAACAAAATTGATGATAGCTTTATCTTTTGATGTTCCGGTTACGCTGAAGCCGCCTTTCCATTCTACTGTGTCGCCGTAAACATTTACAACAACCGTAGCGTTGGAAGGAGCGCTTATAGTAGTATTGTTAGCCTGTTTAATTAAACTTGCATCAAGGTTGAACACGTTAAGTTCGGGGTTTGTTCCGATTAATTGTATGTGTCCCCATTCAAATTTAACTGTATCGGTTTGTGCTAAAGTAGACAATTGATACGATAAATCTTCCAGGTGAACTTTTGCTGCGTCAAAATCGATTACTGAATCTTTTACAATTCCTTCGTCCGATGTAAATGCTGTTGTTGAAGTAATATATTCTTTATAAACTGTTCTTCCGTAATAAACTCTTCCGCTGATAAAGGTTAAATGATGACCGACAACAAGAACATCACCGGAATTCGGAGGCAGTTTATCTCCAACACTATACTTTCTTAAATCTGCATACTTACCGACAGCTAATTTACCTTCTGTATCCGAAGAAGGTTGAATAAGAGTATCGATAACAAACAGGTTGAAATCTTTTGCTGCTCCAAGGTCGAAAGTTGTAGAGCCGATGTTACTGTAATCAACTTTAACAGTTATTACGAGAACCGAAGAATCGCCTGCATTCAATCCGCCTACATTCCAGATGCCTGTTGAAGGATCATAAACGCCCGAAGGATTAGATGAAATAAAATCGAGTATCGGCTGTAATTGGTCGGAAACCTTAACGGAAGATGCGTTACCGGTTCCGATATTTTTTACTTTTATAGTATAGTTGATAATATCTTCATTGTTTACAACAGTCTTATCTGCTTCTTTTTCAACAACTAATTCGATTTGTTCAAACCACTCAATTGATTTATTGATAGTTCTTGAAGCAACTGTTGGAGTAGCAAGAATCAGTTTTTGTTTTCCGTTGGGATTAGCAACATGATAATATTTTGTTCCGGAAGGGATACCAACAATACCCGTGGCAGTAATAGTTGCGCTTGTTTGTCCTACAGCCGGTGTAAGCGTAACTACAGGTGAAACACCCGTAACATCTGTAACTACATTCGATGCGCTCAATGTGCCGCCGGTTGTTGTTAAAGAAATATTAACATTGGGCATTGCAAGACCCATATCATTAAATGCTTTTACAGTGAATGAAATCGGTGAGCCGACATTAAACGATTGAACCGGGACAAAAATTTCAAAATTATTTAAGTTAAAGCTATGAGCGTTTGTTTTTGCATCTGCAATTATTGCAAGCGCCCTGTTTTTAATATCGTTTATACTTGAACCGGTTACACTGTTTACATTAAGGTTGTCTGTAAAATGCCACAAAGCAAGCTGAACTGCCGCTGCTTCTTTTGCCTCGGCAAGCATTCCGGGGTAGCTTGACTTAAATGGGTAATAATTGTTTAGTATGTATGAAAGTGTGTCGTTGGTTGTCTCTACATCCTGGTATTGTTCGTTGTATGCGAGATTATGATTAAGGTCTATACAATATAATCTGGTTGAATTCCCGTCTATTGTAGCCTTAAAAGTACCGGCGAAAACTTGTGTGGTCCATGGTGCAGGAAGATTAACATTTACTCCTTTGTCTGTTCCGCTAACGGATGCAATGCTTTCGATTCCTGCCTGCAAATTGATAGTGATTACCAGTATTGCAATTAAGATAGATAATATGTTTGTTTTCATTGTTTTATTACTCCATATTCGTTTTGGCGTAATTGTACAGGAATAATGCCAGAAGGAAAAAGTTGATTTTCGGCTAAAATTCAACTGTTTTTAAATCGGGACGTATCATTATGAGATGGTGATCTCAATTTAGTATCTATATGGACTGTGGAGGAAAGAAGTTTCCACTAATATCTTTTTCTGATGGTTTGTTTTTGTTAATTTTCAATAGACAAAATTAAAAGGTACCGTAAATTGAAACATACTCTTGTATTCTTCGTATTGTTATTATCTCAAATACTGTTTGGTCAAAATTACAAACAGGTTAAGGTTTATTATAATTCTTATGACCAAATCGTGAAACTTATGGGTGCAGGCTTTGCCCTGGACGATGCTTATTTTAATAAAGATAACTCATTGAGCATTTTCCTGACAGATAGCGGGCTTGATAAGTTGAAGGGAATGAACCTCAATTACGATATTCTTATCGACGATTGGTTTGAATACTACAAATCCATACCGGTATTAACAGAGGCAGAAAAAGAAAACGCTTTAGAGGAAAGCCGTCAAAATTTCGGTGTTGAAGGTTTTGGATACGGATCTATGGGCGGATTTTATACTTTTACAGAAGTTGTAAATAAACTTGATTCTATGGCAATCTTATATCCGGAAATTATTACGTCTAAGTTCTCCCTTGGGAATTCGCACAACGGCAACCCGATTTGGGCGGTAAAAATTTCGGATAATCCCAATATAAACGAAAATGAGCCGCAGGTTTTCTTTGATGCTTTAATACATGCACGCGAACCGCAGTCAATGGCAACAGTAATGTATTTCATGTATTATCTGCTTGAGAACTACGGCACTAATCCCGAAGTAACGTACCTTGTTAATAACAGAGAAATTTATTTTGTCCCGGTTTTTAATCCTGATGGGTATGAGTATAATCGCCAAACGAACCCGAACGGTGGCGGAATGTGGCGGCTAAACAGAAGAAACAATGGAGGTTCTTACCAGTATGGAGTGGATCTAAACCGGAACTTCGGGTATATGTGGGGTTATGATAATACAGGCTCAAGTAATTACCCGGGAGATGAAACTTATAGAGGTCCATCTGCTTTTTCAGAACCGGAATGCCAGGCGGTACGCGACTTTGTTCTTACAAAAAATATTAAAACGCATATAAATTATCACTCCTACGGCAACTATATTATTTATCCGTGGGGTTATATAAATCAACTAACACCGGATTCGGAAACTTATATTGAATATGCTTCATATATGAGCAGGTTTAACGGGTTTAATTACGGTAATAGTTCTCAAATGCTCGGCTATGAATCCAACGGAACAGTACGGGATTGGATGTACGGAGAACAAACGTCAAAAGGGAAAATTTATTCTTATGTTTTTGAAGTCGGTAGTTCATCCGATTACTTTTGGCCTCCTCAAAGCCGAATATTCCCGCTTGCACAACTAAATGTTCGTCCGAATCTATTCAAATGCTGGATTGCTGGCGAATATGTTTCTTTTGACGGAGCCGAATATAACCAGCAGTACTTTAATCCCGGCGATGTAATTCAAATGTTTCCCGCAATTAAAAACCAGGGATTATCAACAGGGCACAATATAACCGTTACACTTACATCCCTTTCCCCGGATGTTGTAATTAATTCGGGAACAATTGTTATAGATTCGATTCAGGCAAGAGCAAGAATAGAATTGACCTATCCGTTCGTTTTTTCAATTGTCCATTTACCAACACCAAGTCCAATAATAAAACTTGTTGTTGCAACATCATTGAGCGAGGTGGAAATGAGCCGGGATACGGTTTCGCTTAAACTTGGTGTGCCGATGTATGCTTTTATTGATACGACCAACAATATCAACAGCTTGTGGACGATTACGGCAAGTCCCTCAACTCCCAAATGGGATGTAACCGTATCAAGTTTTTATTCGTCGCCTAATTCGTATACTGACAGCCCTTCGGGAAATTATGTTGCAAACGCAACAGTAACTATGACAACAACCAACCCGGTTAATCTTTCAAATATGAATGAACCGACTTTAACATTCTGGACGAAACATGATATTGAAACAAAATGGGATTGCAGTGTAATTCAAATTTCAACAAACAATGGAACAACCTGGAACAATCTTACCGGAACATTGTCTAAAGCCGCATCCGGCAGTGGAAGACAAACTCCGAGCGGTATGCCTATTTACGACGGCGTTTTATCGAACTGGACACAGGAAGAAATAAACCTGTCGGCTTATACCGGTCAGCAAGTTAAACTGCGATTTGAATTACGGACCGACGGAAGTCAACAAAGAGACGGCTGGTATATTGATGATATCGGGATTGTTACATATAATATAATTCCCGTAGAACTTTCGGCACTATCGGCGAAAGTATTGGGCAACTCGGTTATTATAGAATGGACAACCGCATCCGAATTGAATAACCGCGGTTTTGAAATTCAACGGAAGGTTAAAGAGAATGTAAGTGATTGGAAAACACTTGCATTTATCCGGGGTAACGGAAGCAGTAGCGAAATTCACAATTATTCATTTAAAGATGAAAATCCTATCGCCGGGAAAATTCTTTATAGATTAAAGCAAATTGACCATGACGGCTCTGTAAAAATATTTAACGAGTTGGAAATTGATTTTGCCGGCGCGTATTCATTTTCGCTTGGACAGAACTACCCTAACCCATTTAACCCGGTTACAACGATAAGGTTTTCCGTACCCTCACCCAGCCTGGCGGCGGGCAGGCGTGAAACGTCAGACGTCAAACTTGTTGTGTATGACGTAATGGGAAGAGAAGTATCAACGCTCGTAAATGAGAAGAAAGAACCGGGGACATATGAAGTTAAATTTGATGCTGCACAACTAACTTCCGGAGTCTACTTCTATCGTTTAACTTCGGGCGATTTTATCGATACAAAAAAGTTAATATTGATTCGATAAGTCTTTATAAAATATTGAAGCGAGCAAAAACCATGCAAATATGGGTTCGCAGTTTAGAAGTGTAGCGAACCATTCGGTGAATTCAAAAACAGAAAATAGTTTGACCTGCCGGGAACCGGGTTGAAGAGGAATAAAAATCTTTCCATTCCTCTACGGAGTTATAATTCAACCTCGAATAAATCCGGTTTCAATTCGTAATTCCTTAAAGCCATTGCTGTTTTATATGAATTAACTTCCAGAATTGGATAGAGAGACTCAATATCTTCTTTTAATATTTCATTCTTTGAGACCACCTGTATTTTAACCTGCGTCTGTTCATACTTATTTTCACTAAAAAAGGAGTTCAGATTTACGGTTAAATTCTCATTGGGATTGATAATCTCATAATCAAAACCTGTTGATAAGAAATAGTTTTCGAATGCTTTTAAGCTATACTCATAATGTGTACAGCATAATGCGGGATAGATTCTTTTGTTGGTAGAAACTTCTTTTAATGCCGTACCCGCGTAATCGGCAATCATCCTTTTCACTTCGTCGGAACCTGGTGCAGACTGTATTTCACTTTCAAGCATTGGGCATGGAACTGTAATTATTCTTGATTCATCAATCCCGGCTTTAATCAATTTCTGCTTATGCGCTCCGCCATTGATTGTAGTGGGCGTACCGAGAATAATCCCGATTGAATTTCCGTCCCCCATTTTTTCAAGAAGTAAATCAACACCCGCATCAACAATTCCGACTACCGGGTATAGCGGATTCTTATTAAACTTAGTGTGTTCATAAACTACCGAAAGAGTGTTGCATGCAATCAAGAGCAAATCCGGCGAATACCATTCGTTTATTCCTTCGAGTACGGAATTAAATACCATGCTTTTTTCATCCATATTTTTCATCCTGTTGTATCCCATTGAAGGATGAAGCAGAGCATTTACGAAAATCAATTCGACTTCTTTTACGGCTTTACTGCCTGAAAAAAGTTTTTCAAGCCGCGGCACAACGTTTAATCCGCCAAGCCCGGAATCCGTTACTGCAATTACAAGTTTTTCTTTACCGCCAATGTTTTTTATCGTGTTATTCATTCGTTCTTTTGATTATTCTTTCTTATCCGTTAAAATTGTACGTTGTTTTTAATATTTTAAGCAAGGTACAAAGTGATTTCAACGGTTATTTCAAGGTTAAATGATTCTTACTCAAAATATAGAGAAGAAAAACTAAATAGAAAAAGAGTTACACACAAAGAGGTTGTTTCGCTAATTCAACCTCTTAAAAAGAGAAAAGATATAATTGTAAAAAAAGCCGGGACTTCTATTGAAGGGCGGGACGTCTATCTATTAAAATTCGGGAGAGGAAAAACAAAAATTCTTCTCTGGTCCCAGATGCACGGGGATGAACCGACGGCAACGCTGGCATTCTTCGACCTTTTTAATTTTTTATTGAAAAGCGATGAGTATGATTCGATCCGGAAAGAGATTTTCAGTAAGCTTACTTTGTACTTTATCCCGATGCTGAATCCTGACGGAGCAGAAAGAATAACCCGTGAAAATGCTGCAGGTATTGATTTGAATCGGGATGCACTTGCACTTCAATCACCTGAATCGAAAATTCTCATCAACGTAGTTGAAAAAATAAAGCCGGATTTTTCTTTCAACATGCACGACCAGGATTTCAGGTGGGCGGCCGGAGATACAAATAAAATGGCGGCTCTGGCTCTGCTTGCACCGGTATTCGACAGTAAAAAAACAATTAATAAATCGAGAGAAAAAGCAATTAAACTTGTAGCGTCAATTTATAACGAGTTCTCAAATTACCTGCCGGGCTATATCGCACGCTATGGTGATGGTTATGAACCGCGTTCATTCGGTGATATGATTGCCGGAAGAAATTCCTCGACTATTCTGGTTGAAGCAGGTAAACTTGCAAACGACCCTGATAAAATCATTTTAAGGAAAATGAATTTTCTTCTCATGGTTTATTCCTTCCTTGCAATTGCAAAAGTGAGTTATAAAAGCACCCCGGTAGAAGAATATTTTAATATTCCCAACAACGGCAACTTTTTATTCGACCTTCTGATTAAAAATGTTACATTAAAATTAAAAGGAAGAAACCTAAAAGTTGATATTGCAATAAACCTTGAAGAAAAATACTTTGAGAATGAAAGAATACCTTATTACGTTTCTTCCGTGGAGTTGATTGGTGATTCGAAAGGTTTGTACGGAATCGAAGAGTTTGATGCCTCCGGTTTAACAATAGTTAAAGGAAAATGCTCGAAGACAATTATTAACCCGGGAAAATTAGATTTGCTTACAGTACAGAAGGCTTTATTAAAAGGGGAATTGTGCCTTTCTGTAAATAGCGGGTCGGGTTTGAAGCCGTACACTCAATTCTCCGTTAATTTTGTTACCGGGAAAAACAAAAATATCTTTGAACTAAAACTTAAATCCCCCGCTAATTTCTATCTATACAAAAAAGAGAAGCCGGCTTATGTAGTTATCAACGGGAAACTCTTAAAAATAGATGAAATA
The DNA here is from genome assembly GCA_036795455.1 of Ignavibacteriaceae bacterium. Lineage (GTDB taxonomy): Bacteria > Bacteroidota > Ignavibacteria > Ignavibacteriales > Ignavibacteriaceae > DAIRET01. The sequence continues at coordinate 35,109 of DAIRET010000006.1, read as the reverse complement.
AACGGGATTGAACATAACGGTTTGGTGCTGTAAGACTTGTTTGAGGTTACGTTTATTACCCAAACAACCAAGCGAGGTTATCAAAAATCAAGTTAGTACAGGAAAAAATGAAAGATGTTTTAACTTATATTCGAAAAGAACTTGAAGCAAATAGCGATGAAAAAACCAAAGAGTCAGGGCAGAGATACTTTAAAGAACCCGTGCAGTTGATAGGAGTAAAAACCGCAATTGTCGGTAAAATTGGCAAGCGGAGTTTTGAAATGGTAAAACAAAACCCGAAATCCGGGATTTTTCAACTTTGTGAAAAGCTATGGAAAACAGGCTACATGGAAGAATCTTTTATTGCATGTAACTGGTCATATTTTGTTCGTAAAGATTACAAGCCGGAGGATTTTAAGATTTTCGAAAAATGGGTAAACAATTACGTGAGTAACTGGGCTGCGTGCGATACTTTATGCAACCACACCATAGGTGAATTCCTTGAGATGTATCCCGTCTTTATTGACGAATTGAAAAAGTGGACAGCTTCTTCCAACCGTTGGGTCAAGCGTGCCTCGGCAGTATCGCTTATTATACCGGCAAGAAAAGGGAGGTTTTTAGCCGATGTTTTTCAAATAGCGGATAAATTGCTAATGGATAAAGACGACCTTGTTCAAAAAGGGTACGGATGGATGTTGAAAGCGGCAAGTCAAGCTCACCAGATAGATGTTTTTAATTATGTGGTTAAAAATAAAAATGTAATGCCGCGGACAGCATTAAGGTATGCGATTGAAAAAATGCCGAACGAACTGAAAACAATCGCAATGAAGAAGTGATTTCAATTAATTAAAACCAATTTTTCTAAGCACAATAATTAGTGAAAAAAATGGAGAGAAAATGAAAACTAAAGCAGTATTTCCGGGACAATATGTTCAGGGACAGGGAGTATTAAACGATCTCCCCGAAATAGTAAACCTATTCGGAAGCCGTGGCTTACTCTTAACCTCGCAGACCGGGGTGAATAAAATTCTTCCTGCTTACGAGAACATTTTAAATTCAGAAAACATAACGGTCGAACTTTTCAAAGGTGAATGCTGTGAGGATGAGCTGGAGAGACTTATTCACATAGTTAAAAAAGAAAAAATTGATGTTGTTATTGCAATGGGCGGTGGCAAAGCTATTGATACCGGGAAAATTACTGCGGATAGAGCATGTCTCCCAGTTATTGTTGTGCCGACAATCGCCTCTACAGACGCACCTTGCAGCGGTTGTGCAGTAACATATACCCCGTCAGGAATTTTTGAAGCAGTTCATTATCAAAAAAGGAATCCAGCAGTAGTGCTTGTGGATATGGATATTATTGTTAAATCACCGACGCGGTTTATTGTTTCGGGAATGGGCGATGCACTCGCAACGTGGTTTGAAGCAAGGTCATGTAACCGAACGCAATCGCTGAACGAATGCGGTGCACTAAGCACAATCACTGCATTGAATCTTGCCAAACTTTGTTACGATACAATTTTGAAATACGGAGTACAGGCAAAAATCGCCAGCGAATCCGGCGTAATTACGCCTGCACTTAATTATATAACCGAAGCGAATATTTTATTGAGCGGTATCGGGTTTGAAAGCAGTGGACTTGCAGCGGCTCATTCGGTTCATAACGGGCTTACCGCTCTTGATGAAACTCACTCTTTTTATCACGGTGAAAAAGTTGCCTTCGGTGTTTTAACCGGGCTTCACCTTAATAGTGCCGACCCTGAAGAAATTGAAGAAGTATATTCCTTTTGTGAAAAAGTCGGGCTTCCAACAACTTTCAAAGAAGTCGGTATTAATGAAATCAATATGGATAAATTAAAAACCGTAGCGGAAAAATCATGCGAGCCAGGGCAGTATATTCATCATGAAGCGGGAGAAATCACACCAGAAAAGGTAATCAGCGCAATGATAATGGCGGATGCTTTAGGAAGAGAAAGAAAAACAATTAAATGAAAAAAGCTATTGTTATAGGGGCATCATCCGGAATTGGAAAAGAACTTGCAAGACTACTCGTAAAGAACGGGTATATAGTTGGAATTACCGGTAGAAGAAAAAACCTGTTAATCGATCTGAAAAACGAAAACCCTGATAAATACTTTATCGGCTCATTCGATTTAACCGATACATATAATATAAAAACTAATCTTGAGAGCCTTGTACGGCAATTGGACGGAGTTGATTTACTCATTATTAGTTCCGGTACAGGAGATACTAATGATAGGCTCGATTTTGAAATCGAAAAAAGAACGATAGAAGTAAACGTAACCGGTTTTACAGCAGTTTGTGATTGGGCGTTCAATTATTTTGCTGAACAAAAGACAGGGCATATAGTAGGAATAACTTCAGTTGCCGGTATACGGGGAAGCAGGCACGCACCTTCTTACAATGCAACGAAAGCATATCAAATAAACTACCTGGAAGGATTGCATCAAAAAGCAAAGAAGCTAAAATCACGCTTATTTGTAACCGATATCCGTCCCGGTTTTGTTAATACCGATATGGCAAAAGGGGATGGGTTGTTCTGGGTTGCAAATGTTGAAAAAGCGGCATATCAAATATTCAAAGCGATTAAACAAAAAAGTTCGGTTGCTTATGTAACAAAACGCTGGCTGCTTGTAGCCATTCTTTTAAAGTATATGCCTAAATGGATTTACCTGAAAATGTGATGATTATTAAAACAAACGGGAATTATTATAAAGATATGACAAATCAACAAAAAGTGAAATACAAGGAAACCACATGTAAAACGGCTCTGAACAAGTTGAAAAGAAAGATTCCTTACGGTTGGGATTTAAACGTTTACCGTGGCTGCCTCCATACGTGTAAGTACTGCTATGCAATATACTCGCATGATTATTTAAATGACGATGATTATTTCGGCAGTGTGCATGTAAAAACAAATATTGTTGAAGTCTTGGAATCGGAGCTAAAGAGTAAAAGCTGGAAAAGAGAAGTAATCAATTTAGGTGGTGTAACGGACAGCTATCAACCATGCGAAGCAGAGTATAAGCTGATGCCGGAAATATTAAAACTGCTGATTAAATACAAAACGCCCGCAATTATTTCTACAAAGTCCGATCTCGTTCTTCGAGATTACGAATTAATAGATGAACTCTCCCGCATAACATATATTAATATCGCGGCTACAATTACCACAATGGATGAGGGAATAAGAGAACTAATTGAACCGGGAAGCTGCGAAAGTATGAAACGTTTCAATATGCTAAAGGAATTCAGGAAAACAAATGCTTCAATCGGTTTACACGTTATGCCGATAATTCCGTTACTAACGGACAGCTATGAAAACCTGGAGGCGATTTGTTTTAATGCACGTGATGTTAATGTGCATTACATGCTGCCGGGAACCCTCTACTTAAGAGGAAAAACGAGAAATTACTTTTTCGATTTTGTGAAAAGCAACTTCCCGTTTCAATATGAAGAACTAAAAACTTTGTATAAAAAAGGCGGGGCAGATAAAGCCTACAAAGATAATTTGTATAAAAATGTGAATGAACTTAGGGCAAAGTATTCACTGTCGGGCAGTTATTCAAAACCGATGAAGGAAAAAATGCATGTTGATTGAAACCATAAATGAAAATAAATCCTTCCCATTTTAGCGGGTTTATTTGAAGGATTTTTTGTTCGAAGTCGGGGGAAATAATATAGAATAGACGTTTTTTTTTGATCTGAATTCTTATAATAAATCAGAAAGAATCATTATTGATCTGCGCACAATTGTAATTTGAGATTTGGTTAATTCTTTACGTTTTCTCCCATATTTCTTCAAAAAAGCAGATAACCCGAACCGGGATTGAATCCCTTTCTAAAAATAGTACACGGTGCAATGTGGAATCAAACACTATTTATTCTAAGATTAATTGCTATTTTCGCCGCCAGATTCAACAGACTTCGGAGTTTAATTTTGGAATACATAAAATGGATGGCTAAATACGAACTTGGTGTAAATAAAATAGATTCTCAACATAAACATCTCATTGGCATTCTTAATGAATTTTTAATGGCGCAAAAAGAAAACAAGAGTAGTTCCGTTCTAAAAGATATATTAGAGAAGGTTATTGACTATACCAAGTATCATTTTATAACGGAGGAGACTCATATGGTTGACCATAAATATCCCGCTCTATTGGAGCATAAAGCCCAGCATAAGGTTTTGATAAAACAAATCATTCAAATTTTGGAAGGATTAAAGCAGAATAAAATATCCGCACACGAGGAACTTACAACCATATTAAAAAATTGGATACTTAAACACGTGTTGAATCACGACATGGAATACGGTCATTTTCTTAATGACAAATAGCAATAGCGGTATAAGTATTAGTGCAGGTATTGGTGCAATTAAACGGTTCTTGAGTATCTGCCTATGTCTTCTTTTCTTTCAATGTAACCGTCGAAGTTCATTGCAATATTGCGGATAAGAAATCTTCCCATCGGTTTTACTTCGATTTTACCGGGAAGGATTTCTATAAGATTATCATTTCCCATCTCTTTTAGGTTGTTCAAACCCCACGCAAAATACTCTTTAAAGTTAATATCGAACTTTTTTTCAACCGGTTCAAAAGACAACTCGAAATCGCACATCAATTTCATAACAACGTAACGCCTTAAAACATCATCACCGCTTAATCTGTATCCTTTACAAACCGGCAGGGATTCTTCGTCAAGTGATTTGTAGTATTCTTTCTCCGTTTTATAATTCTGTGCGTAAACATTTTCAAGTTGGCTAATAGCTGTAATTCCGAATGCGTAAAGGTCTGTGCCGGCATGAGTGCTGTATCCCTGGAAATTCCTGTAGAGTTTCTTTTCCTGCAAAGCAATAGCAAGCTCATCGCCCGGTTTGGCGAAATGATCCATCCCGATAAACACATAACCGGCTGAAATCAATTTCTCAGTCGTCATTTTTAATATTTCAAGTTTAACCTCCGGCGTCGGAAGGTCTTCCGGGTGAATTAATGCTTGATGTTTTTTCATCCATGGTACATGAGCGTAATTAAAAACAGCAATTCTATCCGGTGATAATTTAATGATTTTATCTACAGTTGGAGCGAACGATTCTACGGATTGAAAAGGGAGTCCATATATTAAGTCAAGATTTATGCTTTGATAACCGAGTTCTCTAACCCAGGTGATTGTTTGAAGCGTGATGTCTTCCGGCTGAATTCTATTTACAGCCTTTTGTACTTTATCGTCAAAATCCTGTACACCCATGCTTATCCGGTTGAATCCGTTGTTCCTCAATGCAGCAAGATGTTCTTTTGATAATCCGCGCGGGTCAATTTCACAACCGTTTTCGGAGTTACTATCGAACAAAAAAGATTGGTTAATGTAGGATGCAAGATTTACGATTTCATCCGGGGTAAGGTGTGTCGGTGTACCGCCGCCCCAATGCAGTTGGGTTACTTTTCGTTCCGGGTGAAGATAACCCCGCAATAAATCGATTTCTTTTTTTACATATTTGATATACTCGTTCACTCTATCCCTGCTGCGTGTAATAATCATATTGCAGCCGCAAAAGAAACATAGCGTATCGCAGTAAGGAAGATGGAAATACAAAGATAGCGGACGTTTGTTTTCGCCGGCGTTGGTTTTAATTACTTCATCAAGAAAATCGTTGGATGTAAACGATTCGTTAAAATGGGGTGCTGTCGGGTAGCTTGTATAACGCGGTCCCGGTTTATCATACTTTTTGAATTTGGTAAGATCAACTTCAAACATAATTTCTTTCAATCAATTTTATCGTGTCAACCATTCTAATTGTGGTATTTCACGCTTTCCTCTTTAACAAATTTTACAAGTGCTTTTGCTTTTTCCGGGTCAATGTCTGGAAGGATTCCGTGTCCCAGGTTAAATATATGTCCGCTTCCTTTTCCGTAAGATTTCAGAACGCGTTTTACTTCTTCTCTTATTTTTTCTTCCGGGGCATAAAGTACTGTGGGATCAAGGTTGCCCTGCAAAGCAACTTTTTGACCTATTGTTTTGCGGACTTTTTTAAGATTCATTGTCCAGTCAAGTCCGACCACATCAGTACCGGAAGCAGCTATTTTCTTCAATGAATGATGAACACCTTTTGAGAAGACTATAACCGGTTCTTTTTTTCGTTTTATTAATGAAATAGTTTTTTCGATATAGCGGAGAGAAAATTCCAGGTATTCATCCCGGTTAAGAATCCCACCCCACGTGTCGAATATCTGCACAGCATTGGCACCGGCTTCAATTTTTGCAGAGAGATAATTACCCGCAACTATCGCTAACTTATCAAGAATCGAATGAGCAAGAGCCGGGTTTGAATAAATCATCTTTTTAACCTGTGAAAAAGATTTTGAGCCCTTTCCTTCTACCATATAAGTTAACAGCGTCCACGGCGATCCGCTGAATCCTATTAATGGAACTCTTCCGTTCAGTTCTTTTTTAGTAAGTGAAACAGCATCAAGAACATATTTTAATTTTTCGGAAGGGTCAATCAGTTCAAGTTTTTTAGCATCTTCTTCAGAGCGAATCGGATCGTGAAAAACTGGTCCCTTCCCCTCCTCAATTTCAAGGTGCATTCCCATTGCTTCCGGTATAACAAGAATGTCGGAGAAAATTATCGCTGCATCTACACCGATTATATCAACCGGTTGAATTGTAACTTCGGCGGCAAGTTCGGGGGTTTTGCACAGTGTAAGGAAATCTGTTTTTTCTCTTACTGCGCGGTATTCGGGTAGATACCTTCCAGCCTGTCTCATAATCCAGACAGGTGTTCTATCTACCGGTTCATTAAAGCAGGCTTTAATGAACCGGTCATTCTTCAATTTTTTCAAACACTCACCTTGAACTATTAGGAATAGAGATTGGCAACACCTTTTGCAAGGGATTCCATCGTAAATTCAGTTGGAACAAGAGCCACTTCATAATCGGCACTTTCGATAGCGGTTTTTGTAGTCCTTCCTATAGCCGCAATTTTCCCCTGTCCGAGCGGGTTACTTACACCGCTTTCTCTTGCAATTTGAAGAAAATTATTGAATGTAGAAGGACTTGTAAATACGAACCAATCTATCTTTCTTTGAACCAGTTCGTGTATCCTGTTCTTGGTATCAGCGTCATTTGGAACCTGCACGTTATAAAGCGAGAATGCTTTAACAACAGCGCCTTTGGAAGAAAAAACTTTTTGTAGTTCTTTGCTTCCAATAACGGAGCGTGGAATTAACACCACTTTATCTTTCAAGTCGAAACCCGATAGTGCTTTTTTAATTCCTCTTGTGCTATACTCTTTTGGAACTATGTCAACTTTAATTTTCTTAAGTTCACACTGCTGGGCGGTTTTGCTGCCGATCGCAACAACCGTTTTCCCTTCAATTCGCGAAATAGTATTTGTAGCGACCAATCTCTCATATAGAAAATCAACCGCATTAACGGAAGAAAAGATAACAATATCTATGTTGTGATTTTTAAGGAAGCTGTCCACTTCGGAATAATCATCAACCGGGGTTACTTCTATTGTTGGAAACAGAATAACTTCGGCACCTAAAGATTCAAAAATCTCACCGGACTCTTTCCCTTTTTCGGCGCCTCTTGTAATAACAACTGTTTTGTTTGTTAAAGGTTGTAACATTTGTGTACTCATTTTACCGACCATTCATTTAGTTCAAGAATAAAACCATTAAACGGATCAATCATGATCTCTTTCCCCGACCCTCTAAAACCATGGCTTCCTTCGGATGCGGTTAGTGTGTTTAATATATGCCAAACATACTTTTTATGTTTTTCATTCCATAAAAACCCGACCATCCACTCTTTTACCCCTTGTTCCAGCCCGTATTCCCGGGCAATTTCCCTGGCTTCCTCTTCGTTTATATTAAATTCACAGCCGGAAGGGTTGTTTATACAATCCGGCAAACCGGTAATTCCCCTATCTTGAACAACGTTCCCGAGCGTATCAACAGAAAATATAATTTTGTTGTGTACATACGGCTTTTCCTCCATGCTTAACCAGTATACCATTTCAAAGTAAGGAGCAGAATACTTTGAGCGATGAAAATCGACTTTGATGTTTTTCTCAAAAAAATCTTCTCCCGTATAAGAAATTATAAAATTATCAGCAGATTTTAAAATTTCCAGCGGAATTGCTGATTTTTCTTCTTCGTTACATTTACTACAGCTACAAGAAATGTAAGTAAACAACAGAAGAAGAGAGAAGAAAATTAAAAATAATTGTTTCACCTTTACTCTCCTCTTTCCACTTTGAAAATGTCTTTGAGAACTTTCTTTGCCCCGGCTTTTAATAATGCTTTTGCAGTTGATTCACCAAGTTTAACCGCTTCACTCTTTCTGCCCCGTTGTTTGGTTCTGAATGTAATAGAACCATCCATGCTTCCAACAAGTGCGTCAAGATAAAGCCCGTTTTTTCCGACTTCTGCAAAAGCACCTATCGGAACCTGGCATCCACCCTCAAGTGTTTTCAGTAAAGCCCGCTCTGCAGTAACTGCAAAATAAGTATTTTCATGATGAATTGAACGGACAACTTCTTCAACTAAAGTGTTTCCCTCTTTAATTTCTATACCGAGCGCTCCCTGTCCAACAGCTGGCAGAATATCTTCCGTACTAATACGGGATGAAATATACTTATTTAAACCCAATCTTTCAACCCCTGCGGCTGCAAGAATTATAGCGTCCCAGTTTGATTTTAAGAATTTCTCTATTCTTGTCGGGACGTTTCCCCTCAATTCTACTACCTTAATATCGGGTCTTAAATGCAAAAGCTGGCAGCGTCTGCGTAAAGAACCGGTTGCAACTACAGCATTCTCCTTAAGATCGAAAATCCCGGTGTTTTTCTTCTTTGCTATCAAAACGTCATTAACAGCATGACGTTTTGTAACCGCTGCAAGTTTTAATCCTTTGGGAATTTCTGTTTCAAGGTCCTTTAGACTATGTACGGCTAAATCGATTGTCCCGGCAAGGAGTTCAAGTTCAAGTTCCTTTGTAAATAAACCTTTATCGCCGATTTTCGACAATGCAACATCAAGAATTTTATCTCCCTTTGTAGTAATTATTTTAATTTCAACAAGGATGTTTTTATTCTTTTTCACCAACTCGCGTTTAACAAACTCAGCCTGCCATAATGCGAGTTTGCTTCCACGTGTACCGATTATAATTTTACTCTTCATTTTTATCTGTGTTAGTTTTATCAATTCCGAATAAATCCCGTACGATTGCTATTTTTGCGGCGGATTCAGGGGAATTTGTTCCCATTTCGGCTGACTTACGCAATTCAACTGTCGGGTGATGCAATAATTTATTAATGATTTTTTTTGTAACCATATCAATCTTTTCCCTGTCGCCGGGTTCAAACTTATTAATCATTTTTTGAACTTCATCAGCACGGATTTCTTCAAAGTAATCCCTGAGGGATTTTATTGTGGGAGCTATTTCAAGCGAGTTGTACCAACTGAAGAAATTTATCATTTCCTCCAGAATTATGTTCTGAACTTTAGGTAATTCCTCTTTTCGCTTTTTAAGATTTTGTTCAACTATGATATTAAGCGAATCGATGTCGTTGTAAAAAACATTGTCGATATCTCCTGCGGAGGGGTCTATGTCTCTCGGGACAGCAATATCCATCAAAACCGTTGCTGCATAATTCCTTTTTTTCATCATCTTTTTAATTTCATCTTTAGTGATGATGAACTCCGCTGCTGATGTTGCGGATATGATAATGTCAAACTCGTGTAATGATTCTTTAAACTGAGTGAACGGAAGGATTTGTGCATGCAGTTCCTCCGCTGCTTTTTCAGCTTTTTCGTAGGTACGGTTTGTTACTGTCAACTTACCGATGTTTTTATCTTTAAGATGTTTTGCGGCAATCAAACCTGTTTCTCCCATACCGATTACAAGAGCCGATTTTTTATTCAAGTTGGAAAATATCTTTTCAATCAGTTGAACTGCGGCATAGCTAACGGTTATAGCTCCTTCACTAATTTCCGTTTCCGATTTAGCTCTTTTGCCCACTTTGATTGCGGCGTCAAACACTCTTTTAAGCATAAAACCCGCGGCACCGCGTTCTTCGGCTAATTGAAACGCTTCCTTAACCTGCCCGAAAATCTGGTTATCACCGATTAGCTGCGAATCTATACCTGCAGCAACTTTAAATATGTGGTTCAGTGCCGAGCAAGAAAAATATTTATGAAAGTGTTCGTCTTTTATACCGTTTACATTTTTCTTTTCGAGTAAAACTTTTTCAAGATGGATGTAATTTACTTCAGGTGATTTCGGAAACCCGTAAATCTCCGTCCTGTTGCAAGTTGATAAAACAAATCCTTCACTTAAAATATCTTTACGGGAATCATCCAGCAGTTCTTTGATTTCTTTTGAATCAAGATGTAAAGCCTCTCTCAATTCAACGGGGGCTGTTTTATGATTTATTGATACCGCTATTATATTCATGCTGTAATTCTCTTAATCATATCTCAATAAAAGGAATGAAAACTACTTGCTAAAAAATTAGTAAGGATTGTTGATATAATAGCAATTATAAAACCGAAAATGGAAAACATCACTACTTTTTTGCCTACCCATTTTTTTGTTAGTTTAGCAAAAATTCCGACTCCGTACATAATCCATATCAGCGAAGATGCAACGAGCTTGGGGTCTAAGTATGAAAAATCCGGGAAAGCCTGCGGAAGCCAGATTACACCGATTATTATTGCAATCGAAAGGGATAGAAAACCGATTACTGCGGAATAAAAACTAAGTTTTTCAAGAATTTCGAGATTCGGCAATCGCTCGAAAATCAGCCCGAATTTGTTTGATTTAATTTCTTTATAAAGCATTAAATAAAGGAAACCATATACGCCGGAAATTGTAATTCCCGCATAACCTATCAGTGCATGAAGAACATGAACGCCGAGAAGGTTGCTTCTCAGAACGTCTTTAACTTCAATCAAATCTTTAATAAAGATTGAAGAAATCAATTGAAATATGAAAGAGATAATAATAATGAAAGGTCCTGTTCCTCGTATATCAGTAGCCAGCTCAAGCACGAAATAAGAGAACCCGATGCCGAATGCAAGCACTGTAAATATCTCGAATACGTTTGTTATCGGCGGATGATCGAATGCGAAGGTTCGTATTAAAAGATAAAAGCAGTGTAAAATGAGTGTAAGAAAAAGTATTAATCTTTTAGAATTGTGTAGCCTTCTTCTGCTTTTAATGAAGTCGTATAAATATATACCGAAAGCCGCCAGGTAAAGTAGCGGCATTAATAAATTCAAATAATAGATAGTATTGCTCATGTTATTCTTTTTCTTTCAAAACCAAAAGTAAAATAGCCAAAGTCATATACGGTTGCAATATTAATTACCGACAAACCAAAAGAGTATATTACCGGTCCCGATGCTCTCTTAAAAAGGAAAAATCCCGGTAGATGAAAACTAACTCAAATTTACCGGATATTTGGTTCAAATATAAGGAATAAACAAAATAAGTGCTATGTTAATTCAAAAAAGAGAGCGGTAATCCTTTTTAAGAATCAGAAGTGATTCGAATTCTATTTGAAAAGGTTGTCGGCGACCTCACCAATATTCTCTGTTTTATGTCGAATATTTATAAATTTGGTTGAACTCCCCTTTTTCATAAGTTGAAAATATATCACATAAGTGATATATTTGTAAAAAAGGAAATACAAAATGATAAGAACATTAATTTCACTTCCGAGAGAAATAAAAGTATGGCTGGATGATTATTCCAAGAAAAAAAACAAACCTACCGCAGAAACAATAAGAGAAGCATTAAAACAGTACAAGGAAAAAGTTGAATCCGAAAAAGTAGACTCATTGGAAGCAACAGCCGGTATTTGGAAAGACAAGAAACTAGATGCGAATGAATATGTCGATAAGTTAAGATCGGAATGGTGATAATATGAATTATCTTATCGATACAGTAATTTTAATCGATCACTTAAATGGCATTACCAAAGCGACACAGTGGTTAAAGAAAAACAAGGATTCATATATAAGCCCGATTACAAGAGCGGAAGTATTAACAGGTGCAGAGGAAAAGGAGAAGCACTCAATAAAAATACTCCTGGACAGTTTTCAAACGCTGGAAATTACTTATGCCGTTGCAGATTTATCCGCAGATTTGAGAAAAAAACATAAATTAAAACTGCCGGATGCCTTGCAAGCAGCATTAGCAATAATAAACAAAGTTGAGCTGGCAACAAGAAACACAAAAGATTTTAATGAAGATATGGGGTTTGTTAAGGTTCCATATAAGTTGTAACTGCCGATGATTCGGTTTATATGGGATAAAAACAAAGCAAGAAAAAGACTATGAAGAAAACAGATAACACTAAAAAAGTTAAAGACAACGAATTGGAAGAAGAATACAGTTTTGATTATTCCAATGCCAGTAAAAATCGTTATGCTGACTTATTAAGCGAGGAGCAAGTGCTTTTCCCTATTGATAATGAGGTTATTAAAGTATTCAAAATGTCTGTGGATATTACCAATTCAAAAAAGAAAGTTCGTAGGAGCTGTGACGACTTATTTATCAAGCCATTTTTTAAATGCCGCCGATCTTTCTATGCTTACAAGAGATTCAACATCTTTTGGTGGAGTGGGATTCAATTCTATTTTAATTCTTGAACGTGAAAAGGGGGTCATGCTTTTTATTGAATTGAAACTAATAATGATTTTTCTGTTTATTCTGAAAAAATTTTCAGGGTCCAGTATTTCCATTAATTTATCGAGAGAAAAGTCAACCGGATAAGTATTGTTCTGATAGGTGGTAAGAAAAACATTCTTTTCAAGAGCAAAAAAAAATGCAATTTCTTCGGTTTCAATTTTTTTTATTTTTTGTCCGTACTGGATTAAAAATCTTTTTTTATAATCAACCTCTTTACCGATGTAAGTTTTTAGGAGAGATTCAAAATCGAAAATTTTAGGAACCGACAACCGTTTCATTTTTTCAATTGCAGCCTGGAGTTCATTCTTCCTTACGGGTTTCAGAAGATAATCTACCGAGTTGTGTTTAAATGCTTTTATTGCATACTGGTCGTAGGCGGTTGTAAAAATTATTGGTGCCCGCACTTCAACCTTCTCAAAGATAGAAAAACTTAATCCATCCGCAAGTTGAATATCAAGAAAAATTAAATCGGGGTTGTTTGTTGCAAGCCAACCCACTGCTTCTTTAACAGAAGGAAGTATAGCTTCAATACGAATTGTGCTATCAATCTCTGTTATTAAATTTTCGAGCCTTTCAGCCGCAAGTTTTTCATCTTCAATTATAATTGCTTTCATATCTCGGGTTGTATTAATGGTAATTTTGCGATATACGCGTCTTGGGTTAACTCAAAAACCGGCTTTTGAGTCGTTAAATAATTATATCTGTTTGTCAAGTTCTTTAAACCAATGCCGTTTGATTTATTGCTATTCATTTTAATCTGTAAATTGTTTTGAATAACAAGTAACGCCCCCTCCGTATAAATTTTTATTATTAAGGGATTGGAATCCGATATAAAGTTATGTTTTATGGCATTCTCAAGAATAATTTGCACCGATAAAGAAGGGAGCATATAATCAAGTTTGCCGCCATCTATACTTTTTTCAAGAAACAGGGCGTCCCCGAATCGTATTTTTTGAAGGTAAAAATAAGAATCCGCAAAACTTATTTCTTCGCCCAGTGTCACAATTTGTCTATCAATAACTTCAAGTGTGTACCTATAAACAGAAGAAAACTCTTCTATAAAGGATTCGGCTTTAGCGGCATCTTTCTTTATTAATGCGGATAAAACATTCAGGCTATTAAATAAAAAATGAGGATTAAGTTGGTTTTTAAGGGTGTCAAGCCGCATTAATGCGTTTTCTTTTTCAAGTCTTTCGGCGATGGTTTTTGCTTCCTGGTTACGCGTGAAAAAAATAATCGCTTCGAGTGCGCTTACTATGAGTATATTTACTATTACGGCAATCAGAGTATTAGTTAATAATACTCCTTTAAATTCTTCTTTGTAGGGCATAAGTGAATTTGCAGTAAGCGTCAAACAAATACCAGCAATTGAGCCGGTAAGTATTACCAAAACAATTTCGCTCACCAGCCTATATCCGGCACTACTCTCCCATACAAGTTTTTTATCAAGGTAATTGATATAAATAAGATTTACGTAAGTAAATACTAATCCGAATAGACCGCTGAATGCAGTTCCGATAAACAACCGGACGAAAAAATTGGAAACACCACTAACGATTATATAACCGGTGTAAGCATTGTATCCTATAATTAATAGCTGAAGTATTAGCACCGCTAAAAAAATTATTAGTATTGTGTTTTTAGTAAATTTCATTTTGATTCTAACCTTGTATGTAAAAATAGTTTATAACTTCAAAGAAATGAAATACTTCATGGTATAAGATAATTAAACCGCCCCGTCCAATTACCGGACGGAGACGGTTCCTCAATCTTAATTACCAATTACTTATGCTACTAAAAGATACCATATTTAAAGGTTAATCCCGCATTGAATTTCTTGAGCATGTTTTCATCTGTCTGTATCATCTTAATCGGAGAAGTATTCCGATAGCTGCCATTTAATCCAATCCACCAGTTACCTGCTATTCTTTGCTGTATTTCAACAGTGGGTTCTGTTACGAAAAAATTTGTTTGGTCTATAATTTCCTGATACCAAACCTTTTGCTCTCTATATTCTTTATCGTACCTGTATTTTGCTAATCCGCTCGCCATTAATAAAGAAATAGATACTTTCAAGTTCTCGGTTACCGAGAATATTTTTTCGATATAAAAACCAGCATAACCTGCTTCTACGTGATAAGTGCCATCCTTAACCAATGCGTTGAGTTTTTTATCATAGTATAAACCTGACGCATCAAATCCAACCGCCCATCCGTTATCGAAGACTATTGCTGCCCGGAAATCTAAAAAACCGGCTCCGTTTGATTCATAACTCGTATACTTTCCGTTCAATGCGAGATAACCATTTAAGTTTATATCACCGATAGATATTAAGTGGTTTTTAGTATCGTTTTGAGCCAATAGATTGATGGACAAAAATAGTACTAATACTA
The DNA here is from genome assembly GCA_036795455.1 of Ignavibacteriaceae bacterium. Classification (GTDB taxonomy): domain Bacteria; phylum Bacteroidota; class Ignavibacteria; order Ignavibacteriales; family Ignavibacteriaceae; genus DAIRET01. Next base: position 20,017 of record DAIRET010000006.1, on the reverse strand, counting down.
CAAAAATTCTTGTTTTCATTTTGTATCCTTTTGTATTGTTTTGAATAATTGTTTAATAATTTCAATTCAAACTTATACCGAAATAAAAGCACTAAAAAAAATAACACGACGAGTGTGTTGATGTAGCGGATGAAATCGTAAAAAACAAAGATGAATCAAAACTTCCGCATATTATTTATAGCATGTTTTCTTCTTTTTCCATTTTATCCCGTCCTTATAAATCTTAACTTTGCACAGGTTTTTACTACAAGTTTTAATTATTTAAGAGGCACTATAAATGAAAAAAATAATTTCTGTTCTAATTGCTGTCCTTTTCTTTTCTGTTACATCATTTACGCAGGAAGAAGCACGGCTGTTGAGATTCCCCGCTGTTTACGATAACCAGGTTGTCTTTTCTTATGCGGGAGATTTATATACTGTAAGTAGTTCAGGCGGGACTGCAAGAAAGCTGACAAACGACGTCGGTTACGAAATGTTTCCACGGTTTTCACCGGATGGAAAACATATCGCTTTTACAGGACAATACGACGGTAACACTGAAGTTTATTTAATCCCATCCGAAGGTGGTGTACCGAAAAGATTGACTTACACCGCTACACTTGATAGAGATGATGTTTCCGATAGAATGGGACCGAACAATATCGTTATGACATGGCGGGACAACGAAACAATCGTTTACCGCTCAAGACAAAGAGAGTTTAATGACTTTAAAGGGCATTTGTTCTCGGTAAATGTTGATGGCGGGTTGTCCGAACAGATTCCACTGCCGAGGGGCGGGTTCTGTTCTTTCTCACCGGACGGTTCAAAGATTGCTTATAACCGCGTATTCAGAGAGTTCCGTACATGGAAAAGATACCGCGGCGGACAGGCTGACGACATCTGGATTTACGATTTCAAAGACAAAACAACAATAAACATCACTAACGATCCATCTCAGGATATTATCCCGATGTGGTACGGAAACAAAGTATATTTTATCTCCGACCGGGACAGTAAAATGAATCTTTACTCTTACGATTTCAATACAAAGGAGACAAAGAAGAATACATCTTTTACAGAGTTTGATATTAAATTCCCGTCAATCGGTAATAATGCTATTGCCTTTGAAAACGGCGGCTACATTTATTTGTTTGATTTGAAAACTGAAGAGGCAAAGAGATTATCAATTAATATCAACGAAGATTTCAGTATCGGAAGAGGCGGGATAATCGACGTAAGTAAGAATGTAACAAATTATGAAATTTCGCCCGACGGCAAGCGCGCATTATTTGGTGCAAGGGGTGAAGTTTTTACAGTCCCGGTAAAAGACGGACCCACAAGAAATCTTACAAACTCTTCGGATGTACATGAAAGAAATTCCAAATGGTCTCCGGATGGAAAATGGATAGCTTACATCTCCGATGCAACAGGTGAAGATGAAATTTATATCGTTCAGCAGGACGGATTAGGTACACCGGTTCAATTGACTAAAAACAGCAGCAACTACAAATACTCTATTTTATGGTCACCCGACAGTAAAAAAATTCTCTGGAACGACCGTGCTCAAACTCTTCATTATGTTGATGTAGAATCGAAAAAAGTTGTAAAGGTTGATGAAGCCGAGGCTTTTGAATTCAACAGCTTTTCATGGTCGCCGGACAGCAGGTGGATTGTGTATTCAAAACCTGAAGTTGAAACATTTTCAAAACTTTATCTCTATTCTGTTGACGATGCGAAAACAACACCAATCACAGATGGATGGCATGACGCTTTCGGAGCAGAGTTCAGCGAAGACGGAGAATATATTTACTTCGTATCACAAAGAAACTTTTCTCCTACTTACGGACAAACCGAGTGGAATCACATCTATACCGACATGATGAAAATTTATCTCGTTACTCTTACAAAAGATACAAAATCACCTTTTGAACCAAAGAGCGATGAGGTTGCAATAAAGAGCGATTCTAAAGAAGAAAAGAAGGATGAAAAGAAAGAATTAAAAACTGAGGTAAAAGTTAAAGTCGATTTCGACGGCATAATGGATAGGGTTGCAGAAGTTACTCCCTCGGCAGGATTTTACTGGGGATTAACCTCCGCAGGAAATAAACTTTATTATCAAAAAAGAAGTACGGGGAATTCAAAAACAAGCTTAACCCTTTACGATTTTGAGAAGAAAAAAGAAACCGATCTTGGTGAAATTCAGGGATATGAAATCTCTGCCGATAAAAAGAAGATGATAGTATCACAAGCTCAATCTTATGCTATAATTGATCCTCCAACTGCAAAGATTGAAATAAAAGAAAGATTAAATCTCTCCGATATGAAAATGAAACTTGACCGTTATTCCGAGTGGAATCAAATTTTTAACGAATCATGGCGGCAGATGCGGGACTTCTTCTACGCTCCAAATCTTCACGGAGTCGATTGGAAAGCAATGCGGGAGAAATATCAACCGCTTGTTAAGTACGTTAATCACAGGATGGATTTAACTTATATAATTGGTGAAATGATCGGTGAATTGAATGCCGGACACGCATATGTAGGTGGCGGAGATCATCCGAAACCGGGAAGAATAAAACTCGGTTTGCTTGGGGCACAACTTGAAAAAGATGCTTCGGGTTATTACAAGATTAAAAAAATTCTTAAGGGACAAAACTGGGATAATTCACTCCGCTCCCCGTTAACTGAAATCGGAGTTGATGTAAAAGAAGGCGATTTTATTATTGAAATTGATGGTAATTCAACAAAAGATATGAAAGATATTTATGAATCACTTGTAAACACTGCCGGAAAGCAGGTTGCACTTACAGTCAACTCTTCTCCAAAGCCGGAAGGAAGCAGAAAAACTGTTGTTGTTCCTACCGGGGACGAGCAGCAGCTTTACTATTTCAACTGGATTCAAACTAATGTTGAAAAAGTGAATAAAGCTACTGATGGGAGAGTAGGATACATTCACATACCGGACATGGGCGTAGGCGGGCTAAATCAATTTGTAAAATATTACTACCCGCAATTGAAGAAGGAAGGATTGATAATCGATGTTCGCGGAAACGGCGGCGGTAATGTTAGCCCGATGATAGCCGAAAGATTAAAAAGAGAAATCGCAATGATTACGATTGCAAGAAATTCAGTTCCGAATGTTGATCCTTCGGGAATGCATCTTGGTCCCAAGGTTGCGATGCTTGATGAATTTTCCGCATCGGATGGTGATATATTTCCGTATCGATTCAAAAATTATAAAATGGGAAAACTTATCGGTAAGCGTTCATGGGGCGGAGTTGTAGGTATTCGCGGCTCGCTTCCGTTTGTTGACGGCGGTTATTTGAACAAACCGGAATTCTCACGTTACGACGTTGAAGGGAAAGAATGGATTATGGAAGGTTACGGGGTTGACCCGGACATTTACGTTGACAACGACCCTGCACTTGAGTATGAAGGAGTAGATCAACAATTGAATAAAGCGATAGAAGTAATTCTTGAGGACCTAAAAAACAATCCGCCGAAATTGGCGCCCCCTCCACCATACCCTGATAAAAGCAAATAGCAATTAATAAAAAAGAGGCTGTCTGAAAAGGACAGCCTCTTTCTTTTTTGTTTATATTCGAATAACTTATTTTGCCTCGTTAGCTTCTACTACTGCTATTGCAGCCATATTGACTATATCGTCTATTTCGGCCTCTTTTTGTAGTACGTGAACCGGTTTACTTAAGCCGGTTAGAACAGGACCGATAACCTCTGCACCTCCAATTCTTGCAAGAAGCTTGTAGGCTATATTACCTGCATCAAGAGTAGGGAATATAAGCGTATTTGCCCTGCCGAGTAGAACCGAGAACGGGTATTCGTTGACGATTATTTCCGGCACCACTGCTGTATCAGCCTGCATTTCACCGTCAATAACAAGATACGGGTCTTTCTTGCGGGCTATTTCTACCGCTTTCCTTACTTTAATACTTTGCGGGTAAGAGGCGCTTCCGAAGTTGCTGAATGAAAGCATCGCTACTCGCGGTTCGATGTTAAAACGTTTGACCGTTTCAGCCGTTTGAATTGCAATCTCTGCAAGTTCTTCGGCTGTCGGGTCTACGTTTACTGTTGTATCCGCAAAGAAGTAAACGTGTTTTTTAACGAGTACTATATACATACCCGAAACTCTATTTACGCCTTCTGCCATTTTAATAATTTCAAGTGCGGGACGAATAGTATCCGGGTAATGGAGGGTTAAACCTGAAATCAAACCATCGGCATCACCCATTTGCACCATCATTGCCCCGAAATAGTTTTTGTGCCTATGCCTTATAAGAAGTCTGTGAGCTTCTTCTTTAGTTACACCTTTGCGCTGACGGAGTTTATACAACGCATCAACATATTCCTCACACTTTTTGCTTTGTGCTGGGTTTACTATCGTGAAGCCGGTATCGTCAATGTTGTTCTTTTTGATAATCTCTTTTATTTCTTTTTCGTTACCGAGAAGAATCGGGTGAGCAATATTTTCTTCAACTAAAATCTCTGCTGCTTTAAGAATCTTTATTTGATCTCCTTCAGGGAAAACTATCCTTTTCGGATTTCCTTTTGCGCGTTCAATTGTTCTTCTTATAATCTCTTTGGATAAGCCGAGATGCTCAAGAAGTTCTTCTTTATACTTCTCCCAATTTTCAATCGGTTTTTTTGCAACGCCAGTCTCCATAGCCGCTTTTGCAACTGCGGGGGCAACGTAAGTTAATACGCGCGGGTCAAAAGGTTTGGGAACAATATAATCTCTTCCGAAAACAATATCCTTTCCACCGTATGCTTTTTTAACAATTTCCGGAACATCTTCTTTGGCAAGTTTTGCAAGTGCATAAGAGGCGGCAAGTTTCATTTCTTCATTTATTTGAGTTGCTCTTACATCCAATGCTCCGCGGAAGATAAACGGGAAACCGAGTACGTTATTTATTTGATTCGGATAATCCGACCGTCCGGTTGCCATTATAATATCTTTACGGACTTCGGTTGCATCTTCGTATGTAATTTCGGGATTCGGATTAGCCATCGCAAACACTATCGGATCATGTGCCATGGATTTAACCATTTCTTTGGAAATGGCTCCACCGACCGAAAGCCCCACAAGCACATCGCACCCGACAACTGCATCCGCCAGGGTTCGTGCATCTGTTTTACGAACGAATACCTGTTTGTATTTATTCATTCCGTCCGTTCTCCCCTCGTGAAGAACACCTTTTGTATCGCACATTGTAATGTTTTCAGGTTTAACACCGAGGGCAATATATAGTTTCGCACAGGAAATTGCCGAGGCTCCGGCACCGTTGAAAACAACTTTTATTTTTGCCAGGTTTTTCCCAACAACTTCAACCGCATTAAGAAGAGCGGCGCCGCTTATAATAGCTGTTCCATGCTGGTCGTCATGGAATACAGGGATATTCATGGTTCGTTTAAGTTCTTCTTCAATATAAAAGCATTCGGGGGCTTTTATATCTTCAAGGTTAATTCCGCCGAAAGTCGGTTCAAGCAGTTGTACACATTTAATGATTTCATCCGGGTCAAGGGAGTTGATTTCTATATCAAAAACATCAACATCCGCAAACCGTTTGAACAGCACACCTTTTCCTTCCATAACAGGTTTGCCTGCCGCCGCTCCAATATTTCCGAGTCCGAGAACTGCGGTTCCGTTGCTGACAACGGCAACAAGATTGCCTTTGGCTGTGTATTCGTAAACAAGGTCCCCGTCTTTTTCAATTTCAAGACAGGGTTCTGCTACTCCCGGTGTATATGCAAGGGAGAGGTCTCTTTGAGTTATACAAGGTTTAGTCGGAATGACTTCTACTTTGCCCTTTCTGCCACGGCTGTGGTATTCAAGAGCTTCTCTTTTAGTAATTTTCATAAGCGATCCTCCGGGGAATGTTGATTGGTAGTGATTTATATTGATTAACAATTTCTATCATTTGCCGAAAACTATTAAAAAATTAAAGCCGATGCAACTAAAATCTATTGCAGGCAAGAGTTATTCATAACTTTATTGTAATATATATGCGGGTGGATAGAGAATACTGGTCGGTGTTTGTTTTAGTTGGGAAATAAATCTGCTAAAGTTCGTACCCGCTTTTATGGGTGCACATCAATCCATCTTTATTTAATACAATGTGTCAAAGAATATAATGTTTCCGTATAAACGTAGATTAGAAATTTATTGCAAGGGGAAGATCATTTTCCCGCAAAGGAATCTCTTTCAATCGCACTAGTTGCTTATTAACGAATTCCGGGATAGATTTTAAATTTTCGCCGGGGTAAGGTTTTGTTTCGGAAATTTTCAGAACAAATTCAATTCCCTTTTCAAGGTTTTCTTTGAACACTTTCAAATAGTTGTTTTCTGCTATACTGTTTCCCATTGTTCTGAGAAGTTTTTCGTAAAAACTTACATACAGTTCAACTTCTTGAGCAAACATATGCGGTCTTTCCCCCGGGACTAAAGAAACGCCTCTTCCGTAAATATGGTCAATCATTTCTTTTAATGAATACTTCCGGTTGAACCACACAATATTGGGTCCTGGACAAATTGATTGAGGAGCTTTCGATTTGGGAGAAATACCGAGTTTTATAAGTGCGCCATTCGCAAGATGATCACACAAGCATACTATTTCAAACAACGATTTTTTCAATTCTTCCTTTTCCGAATCCGTATTTACCGATGAAGTAATTTCGGAGACTTTTTTTGATTGAAATTGACGCGAAGCCGTACAGATTGGCTTATCCGTATATTCCGAATTCGAAATCAAAAATCCTTTGGGGCATGGGGAGCCGGGTTTCCCGCTTAATGCGCGGGAGGTGGTCCATGCTTCCGACCCTGTATTTCTCAAATTGTTGAATGGCACCCCGAGCGGAGATGCACCGCTCAAATAAAGATCTTCCTTTTTAGCATTAATTAATAGACTTAAAGTATCATCGTCAACGCATGTTGCTTCAGGAACTAATAAGAACGGACTACCCCACCCTGTTGAATCACAGCCAAAATCTTCCATCAACCTTTTTGCTTCTCCGTTTGTTCCAATTCCCCCCTGAACAGTAATTAAAGGATTATGTGTAAAAAAGGACTCGTTGAAAACCATGTTTTGTTTTTCATAGAAGGTCTTGATTAGCGGAACAAATTCTTTCGCCAGTAAATCTTTTTTATCTTTAAACTCTTGTAGTATCGACGGGAGAAGGTAACCCTGCGAAGCAAATGCATGTCCGCCACAATTTAATCCCGATTCGATTCTGAACTCACTTACTTCAAGTCCCTTCATGGCTAAAAATTTTCCCTGAATCATTGCAGAGCGGAAATCGCTTACTTTAATGATAATCTTTTTCTTAATGGTTCCGTTAGTATCATTATAAAAATCTTTAAAACTTGTAAGAGAGCTAAGTAGACTTCTGTTAAATCCGGCAGAAAAAACCACCGAAGATGAAAGGTCACTATTTGCATATCCGCGCAGGGTAGTTTTTGCATCGCTGAATTCTTCACCTAAAGCTGTCCCATCTTTTGCATAAGTTACTCTATCGACTTTAGACATAATATTTACATCAATAGAGCCGGGACGCATTAAAGAGGTTAATTCATTTGCAACAATTTCCTTTCTGCTTCTATCGGTGATTGCCAGATACTCCGTGAACATCTTTTTCAAAGGACTCTCATCAGGAAGAAGTTCAAAGTATTTAGTTTTTTCATTCTCTCCGATTAAAGGAAGGAGTTTCATTTCATTAAATTTTTTAGTAACAATTTGCAGAACAAGATTTAAATATGCAGTAATCCGCTTTGTCCTTTTAAGTGGATCATTCTTATCGATTTTGTCAACATTTATTGAATACTTACGGGAATAATAGTTGCAGATTTTATTGATTAGTATATCGTCACCGATGGACATAACAGACGAAATACCAAGATGCGCTACACGTATCGGCGAGTCAATCGAATGACCGGTTCCCATTACGGGAATATGAAATTTATGAATTAAGTTCTGCATACTATTCTCTTTTTCCGGCACTCTCTGTATAAATTTAAAAACAACGTTATAAGTGAAATTCAAAATAAGTAATAAATGCGGGATAAAAATAGAATGGACGTTTTTTTACATTACTTTTACACAGTTTATTCTTTTTGTTGGAACTCAATATCTTATCATTTCTGAGTTTACTTTTTGTTTTGGAGTTTTGTTTGGGTGAATAACCGCTTTATTCTTAAGTTCGCAGCACAATCCTTTTCGGAATAAGGCTTAAGGCGAATTATTTTCGGCAATGTTAAATTATTTGTGTCAAGCGATTTATTTTACAACCGTCATCGCTTTTGTTGTTCTGTAGCCGCCTGATTGCAATTGATAATAATAAACTCCGGAACTGAGGTTCGATGCATCAAAATTAATTTCGTACCTGCCCGGTTTTTTATGTTCATTTATTAATGTTTGAACTTTTCTCCCCATTACATCATAAATTGTAATTGTTGTGTGTCCCTCACGGGAAACCTCCCAGCTTATTGTGGTAGCGGGATTAAATGGGTTCGGGTAATTTTGATGTAAAACAAAACCATGCGGGTTGATTTCGCCGCTGTTGTCAATACCAGTTAAATCTTCAAAGTAGTCGAGTATTTTGTTCATTATTTCAAAACGTTTGCTTTCCGGATAAATAGACTCGAATGGGAAGCCGAAAAAAACCAATCCGCCGTTTATTGATCCTGAAGGGAATAATCCTTTATATGTAACTCCGGCAAAATTATTTGAAGTTAGCCCGGAATATTTTAAAACGTTTGCTCCGCCGTTAATTCCGTTTATTACATCCGGGTACCCGACATTATATGTTCCGTGCGTTCCGTTATCGAAGGTTATATTCGTTATTCCGCTAAAAACCGAACCGGCAATCCCTTCGGCTGTGTAATATGTATTCGCTTGATTATTGGGGGCATCATAAACATAAGCCGATTTTAAATAGTGCCAGATAAAATTTTTATCAGTAGTTGTTCCTTTATAATCTAAGTCCCATGCTACTTCAGCCCCGGAAACGAATAATGCCCCGCCGTTATTTAAAAATGAACTCACAAGATTTTGTTCGGCAGTACTGAATGTTTCGTTTGCGGTGCTTTCCGTACCGAGTATCCAGTTCACTATTTTGTAGTTATTCAGATTGAAAAGTCCGTAGACAACCGCTTCGTTTGTTGCCGATTCAAAATGATGCCCGTAATTTTTAACTGCGGCAGCATACATTCTTACAAAATCATAAGTGTTGCCTGTATAAGCCCGGTCGAAGCCAGTTACTAAAAGAACTTTTGCTTCACTGTTTGTAGGTACACCGGCAAGTACTTCAGAAAATGCACTTGTGTCCGTGCCGACTGCTTTTAGTTTAACATAATAAATCGAATCCGTTTGAAGCCCTGTAATTACCGGGTTTGTTTTTTCAAGCAGTACTGAACTCGTAAAGTTTTTTCCGTCGGCACTTAAATATGCGATGTATTGAGTTACATCCGGGTTATTATTGACTATCAACTTCAAACTGTTCGCATCGTTTGACAATACTCCCCAAACAGAAGGCGCCGCAGTTGATGAAGTGCTCAAAGGATAATAAGGTATCTGAATTTTTCCTTCATCGCTGAAGAGAGAATATAGAGTATCGTTTTGTAAGATTGCTGTTATTCTGCCCGGTTGCCCATTAATAGTAATACTGTCCTGAACCAGTCTTATTCCGTGGCTGTAATCGGCATAAGACTCTTCATGTCCGCTGTACAAAGGTTGAATAGGTGTCCCGTTTTGATAGTGCCATCCGTATATTACGACCCTGTTCGGCGGCGGATTACCGTAAATTTTGTTTGAGATAACAACGTCTTTTTTATTCCCTGCAACAAGACTGCCTAAAGGGTTTGAAGAGATAACAGCCTGCCGCTGTTCCCACACAGTTTGATTATGCTGCCACATCACAGGAATTGTTATCATTGCTGCACTCGGCGGGATAGGAGAGGGAGCGAGTTTAACTGTTGCATTATTCCAGATTTGATCAACAATTTTTCTTGTAGGCATTGTACACTTTAAATTATTACATAACTTTTGAGCAAGTACAGGCGTCATCGGAATCAGAAAGTAATTCGTATCGCATCCAATGGCAAGATAATCCGGCAGAGCATAGTAAGTAATACTATAGTTTGTCCCGTTTACAGTTTGATTAAATGTAACCGGAACCAGACGCCTTTGAAAGCCCGGTACGTTACCACTCATTATCTGTGAATAAATTGCATTCTCTCTATCGGTCAAAGTAAAATCCCAAACAAGTGTAGCGAACTCACTTCCCGTTACAGCGTCTGCCGGACGCGGGGGCAAATTCAGAGTTTGCGAATAACAAAGAAAAGAGAATTGAAAGAAGAACAAAAAGAGACTTATTTTTTTCATGGTTTATTGTCTGTTTATTTTAATTATGATACATCATGTTTGCTTTTATACTTAAAGGCACCGGAATAATTGTTTACACTCAAATTGTTTCAATGTTTATAACCCGACACCATTCTCGATATTGCCGGATAGCTTGCTGATGAATCTTGCCATTTGTGCACCATCGATTACATCGTGATCCATCAGCACCGTCATATTTATGATTTCTCTTATCTCGATCTTATCATTAACAACAACCGGTTTTTTTGCAATTCTTCCGATGCCGAAACAGATAGGATGAACCGAGATCGGCACAAACCAGCCGTTTGCCCTTCCCATCATTCCGATTGATGATATCGAAACATTTCCCATTTTATCGAATGCCGTAAGGGGATGCTTTATTAAATACCGCCAGAAATCACGACGAATAAAACCGGGCAGGCTGTAATAAAACAACTCCATCCTTTTCGGTTTATTGTGAAGAACGATGTCTTCTTTAGTAAGTTTTTTGTTCCGGGCATCATTTATTTCGTCCATTATCTGTGCGATGCTTTTTTCATTACATTTTTTAATCAACAGCGGGATAGGAACTTTTACCCCTTCAATTTCTTTTTCGATTAAAAGAGAAACATTTATATCATTAAAAATAACAATGCTTCTCTTGCCTTTAAGATATGCGGCAGCATGTTCGTATTCTTTGATGGTGGTACTTATTACCTTTATCAACCAGGCTGTAAATGAAATAGATTCACTTCTTTTTTTATGCTCTTTGATTTTTTCCCTGCTGCCGGAAACGTCAACCTCAATTAATGCATGTACATGATGCTTTTGAAGCCCGACGGCACAAACATCGTTTGTGGCGATTCGCGTCTTCGGAAATTTTTCAATTTTATATTCAGCCATATACGGAGTATTTATTGATTAATTACAACCTCAAAGAAATCTGAAAATTTACACTTTAGTAAATCGGATTAATCACATCGTAATAATATAATTTTCATTTGTTTTGGCAAAACAACCCATCGCATCAAACTTTAAATGAAGAAGAACAAACATTGATTATTCCTCAAAAAACTTTTCAACTCTTGTTTCCGCATTTTTCTTCAGGTTATTGTAATAGAAAGGAATGTCAAAACTGTGGTAAATCCCCAACCCCATTGCACCTGAAAGTTGGAACATTACACTATCATTAACACTGCTGCAAACCAGAACCCCCTTTGCCAGATCAATGCGTGCGTTTGCAAAATTGTTGATTATTCCAAAATGACCGAGACTATCAACCGGCATATATGAACCCAAATTTTCGGATGCCGATGCCGGGGTTTCATCCCCTTTCCAGTTGATCGGATTGATGACAATACCGATATTATCTCCCATTACTATGTTTGATCCGGGAGCAACATTTGGGGACTGTGTATTATATGAGATTATCACACCCAAATCATCCGGACCTTCGGCGAATTTAAGGTGTTCGTTGGCATACATGAACTCAGCAGTTACCGGGTATCCTATTACGTAAGCACAAATCATTCTTTTGTAAACGGTCGGGTTTTTATACATATATTCTTTTAGTAAAAATAAAATTACGTTTGAACCTTGCGAATGCCCTAAGAGAATAAAAGGTCTCCCGTTGTTATAATTCTTAATGTAATAATCAAAAGCAGCTATAACATCTTTAGCGGGAATGCTACCGATAACATTCCATCTCTCATTTTCAGGTAATGAAAGTGTATATTTCGCATCAGCCTGCCTATAATAAGGGGCGTATATATTTCCAACTGTTTCGAAAGCGGTTGCCTGTCTGTTGAAAGCGCTTCGAGAACCGATGAGCATTATCTTGTTATCAATAGCGCAAAAGTCGGGTTCGGATGGATCTTCCTTGTACCAGGCTGTTGGATAAACATAGAAAACATCGATATTTTTAGTGTTCTCTAATGGAAGGGACAACCAGTGTTCATGTTTCGAGTAGTCGGCAACAGAGTCTACTTCTGTGCTTTCCACTGAATTACTACATGACATTAATCCCCCCAACAATAACATCACCCCAAAAACATTTAATTTTCTCATTATGTGCTTTTTTGTGTAAAAATTTTTCATAATTCGCCCCGTTTTTAATTATTTCCCGTATAAACCTACGGGTAAATAATTGAAGATACAAAATAAGAAATATAAATAACACCAATAATCGGGTCATGAACTTTTTTGATACACGCTAACATTCCGCGGTAAAGTCGGTAAGAGATTGCGGGAAATTTCACACAAGATACACGACATGTTGAGATTGTTACAATTCTTTCGCAAACCGCAAAACCAATAATCGATTAAACCGCGTTCTGTTAGCTGTAATTAATCCATTATTAACAAACTAGGAAACTTCTTCAATAATGAATTCGAATATCAATTATCTTCTTGCTTATAGTTATAAGCGTAATGAGTTTTTTTTACAAATTGTTTTGAAATTGTATTCATTGATTGATTATGGTTTTAATGAATCCGCAGCCATTTCGGTAACTATTTCATTTTTAAAACTGTAAAGTTTAACAAAGGTTTGAGAAGATCCATTATTGTTCTGCGGTGTTATAACTACGAAATTCATTGCAGTAGAATCCAAAGTATTATGATCTATCCATGTCCCTGAGTTAACATAAATTGATTTTCTCCCTTGATGGTCATTAAATGTTTTGAGCCTTGGAACGTGTGTGTGCCCAAAAACAACGATTCTTACATCTGAATTAGGATTTTCAAAATATTGTACTTTAGCCTGATTATCCATTTCATTGGGATCATCTGAACCGGCAATTGCTTGTTGGGTAGGAATATTAACAGGCACTCGGTTATGGGCCTGTCTTTGAGCCCATGTGTCTTGAATACCTTTGTACAGGTTAACATCAATTAATCCGTTCGCAGTTTTTTGAAAAGGCACCAAATCATTAACTGCGTAAGTACCGGTGAATCCATTAAAATTTGTTACAATAATTTTCTCATCAAATCTATTTTTTATCTTAAGATAATTTACAGCCCATTCCCAAATTTTCCAATATCCATATAATAGGTTTTGGCTTTCATCACCCGAAGCGTTCGGTGTAACAATTGGGAGTGTATCACCTGCTGCAGGAAAACCCTGCGTTACGTGTAGGGCAGCTATTCTTGTGAAAAAATATCCGGGAGGTGAAATTGTTCCGGGAGCGATTTCCTGATTTGAAAAGGGATCGGGTGCACAAAAGAAATTGTAGCGGTGCCCATGCTCAATTGCTATTTCGGGATGTCCGGTCGGGGAGTAAGTCCCTAAACCCAGTTCCGGGTCTCTCGCCTGCTTTATCCCCGGTAGAATAAGCTCAACGCTTGCTTCCGTTACAGTTAAATCGTGGTTGCCGGGTACATAAGTTACTGTTATTTTCTTTTCATCGATAATGCTTTTAAAAGCATCAATCACACCTTTGTTGGCTGCAGCAATACGTTTTACAAAATCAGCTTGATCCTTGCCCTGATAAGTATTGATCGGAGCCGGGACAAACCATTCATCAAGCAAATCGCCTGCAATAACAAGCTCTTTAACATTAGATGATGCTTTAATCTGCTTAAGTAATTTCTCAAGAGATGGAAGGTTATCTTTACACTCAGCATAAGCAAGGTCTGCGCCAAGATGTATATCGCTGATTACGACGATCATATTTCTTTCATTCCCACCATTGCTAAATGGATCGATTCCAGATTTTGGGTTTTCGCATGATGCAAGCATAAATAAGCACAACATTACCAAAACCACACTTAATAATTTCATATACATTTTCATAATTTATTCCTTTTAATTATCTACTACTCATTTGGCTTTTCGATTTCGCCCCGTTATTTTTGAGTGGGTTCAGGTCTCCACTTTTGTTTTCAGTTTTACAAAATATTTTTTTAGAACCATAAAAGTTGTTTATTGACTATTCTATCGTCTTTCCGTAATGCCGTCTTAAACTTGCAGATAACGTCTTGGGGCGTGGAGTTTTTTACTTTTTAATCTTTTCCAATCAAAGCATTCATTAAGTCATCAACTCATTTCCTATTTATCCATAAACCCTCAACAAAATGGACTTTATATATCAACTTTTCACCAACTTTAATAATGCGAATAGTTTATATAAAACCATAATTATTATCGTATTCTTATTTGAAAAGTTAAGTGCAAGTCTCTATTTTGAAAGATTATTTACTAATATCATTTTATACAACCAATTGGTGCAAAAGTTTGGCGGTATGAAAAGTTGCCAATTGCGGGGGATTTCCATAAAAACCCTTTGGGCAAGTAACTGAAGATATAAAATAAGAAGTAAAAATGACACCAGTAATATATAATCAATATCGCGGATTAAGTTTGCTCCTTTTAATTCTTTTTAAATTCCAAGTATTTATCTCCGCAATCTTGAAAGTGATGATAATCATTCATTGTATTACCGTAATTCTGGATTGTAATAGTATTATCGATAAACTGTCCGCTTACGGTTTTAGGGGGTGTATTTCCTATAGGGCCATCAAAGGTTACATAATAAATATCTTCTTCTACATGAACGAGAGCAGTTCCTTCCAAATCAAGATGTTCACCCTTAAAGTAATACTTTAGAACACCATTCTCCTTTACTATTGTAAGTGCGATATTACAACCCAATTCAGGTAATCTGTAATAACCGGTGATATCGGGTATAGAATTACCGGGTTGGGAATTTTCCACTTTGTCGCTATTCTCTTCAGTTGAGGCGTTTTTATCTCCCGAATCTCCACATGAAAAACTGAAAAGAAGTATTAGAACAACTACAAATATTTTGGGGTGCATTTTATAAATCCTTAAAAAAATTAAATCAAAATCGGTAACTCAATTTACACATAACTAAACATAAAGTTAAATTTTGAGTTTTTCCAACTGAGTAATGAGATTGTTAGTTTTTTTTGTATTACCACCCATGTTAAATACACGATTATCAGATGTACTTATTTTTTATCTAAAAACTGTTCGGTTGTCTTAACAGTTGCGTAAAAATAGTTTAGCGCTGCCAAAAAACTATTTTGAACCTCCCCGGCTTTTACTATACATCCATTTATTTCCTGGTCTTTTGTTGCACAGGCATCACCAATTAAAATGATATTAAATCCAAAATCTTTTGCTGCTCTTACGGTTGCATCAATACACATGTGAGTCATCATGCCGCAGATAACCAGATCGGTAATCTTTTTATCTTTTAAATAGTCAAGTAATTCGGTTTCTCTAAAACTATTTGGATAATGCTTAGCAATTACCTTTTCTTGCTCTAACGGTTTTACGTTGTCATGAATTCCCACCCCTTTTGTATTCGGCAAAAAAAATGTTGCTGTTGGTGTTGCCGCGATATGTTGTACATGGATTATCGGCAAGTTATTCTTTCTAAAGTGTTCAAGAATTAATTTCGCATTATTGCTTGCTTTGTCGGAACCAACAAGCTGCATGGTTCCTTTATCGAAATAATCATTCTGAATGTCAATAATTATCAATGCTATTTTCATATCTTCTCCTAATTGATTCTGTTGTGAAAACCCAAAAACTGGTATCATGCAATAAAATACTAAAGTTAGAATTATCTGTTTCCTGTTTTTTTTACAACCTTCTTGTTGACTGTTGCCCGCACTGTTTTGGGGTACGCGTGTTTTATTCTGTTGCAATGAAAATTTCTACTTCCGAATTTTCTCCGTTTCGAGATTTTTGCCCGTAAACTTCAAAGTCGTAAGTATATTTGCGTTTAAGTTCTTTATCTCTTTGCCAAATGTTAAGCCATGTATTCACAACTGCATCGGGTATTTCGCCTTTAGCGACAAATTTTTGGAAACTGTCGGGTTTAAATTCGCGCCCGATGAGTCCTCCCGGTATCTCGTCAAGTGTTGAAACCGGGACGCCAATAATTGAGGTGTATTCGTCCGTAAAATCACTTTTATAGTCGGTATAGATTGAGAGAATGTTGTCGGAAACCTTATTGGGAATTTTTCCGTAAATATTGTCTGCAAAGAATTGTTCCCAAAGTTTCGCCAAATCATGTTGTGATTGCCGGTCTTTGTTTGTGGTTCTAATAGAAATTCCGATTATCTTAAATCCATTTGTCATATCTTATTGTTCCTTTACATAGTCAACTGTAATAATTCTGATTGTGTTTTTGTTTATTGTTATTGTAATCCGATTTTCAGGGTTTGTAACATATATATTCTTTCCAATCCGTTCAAAACAGGATTCTTTTTTCTCTAAGATTAGTTTATACAGCAATTCTTCTATTTCAATTTTTGAAAGTTGGGTTTTCAGTTTTTTGTTAATTCGTCCATAGACCAATTCGGTGTAGCACATACGGCTTAAAATTTCAGGTTTATTTATATTCATAATACTATATCGTTAAATCGTGTGACTGTAACGTGTTCCAACAAGTTTTTGGCTGACCATAATGTCCTCTACTTGCTGAAAGTGGTTGTACAAAAGCACTTACTTTTAACCGAACATAAACTTCGAAATATGGACATAGCCTGTCTGAACTATTGAACCATCACTTTTGAACTTGTTAAATAACATTCCGGTAAATTATCTCGGTCTCACCCCAATTAGCTTTTTAATTATTGTTGAAAGCAGATATTTTCTGGTTGTATTTAGTTTATCTGCTATCCCGAATTCATTATTTTTTAGCTGCGACCAATAACTTGATAGGATGTAATATGTATGTCTTCCATATAACATCGCTTCACAATCATGAATTGTTTCATTGATGTATTTTCCAAGAGAAATACTGTCAAAGGCATAAACCACCTGTCCATTGTTGCTGTATTAATTACTCCGTCAATTGTCTATCCGGTTGATAAAATCCGTAATTAATTCATCAACGGTTTTGTTATATAGCTCTTTGAAAGCCAATAGCTTATCTTCAATAACATACATTTCTTTAAAACGCTCGATACCCCAATTATCAATTAAATGCTTTACGAATAAACCGGATAAGGGATACGCGATAGTCCAACCATCGGGAGAAGGTGCTTTTCCCCAAAAAGAATACGTGGAACCTTCCAAAACTAACTCTTTAAAATCCGGAGATTTAAGATAATCAATGTGACTGTTTAACATCTTGTAATCGCTATTTATTTTTGAGGTATCTTGTCCCCACTCATAATAACCTTGTATACCTTCAATAAAAAACGCATTAGTCGTAGAACCAACTGATTTCTCCCAAATAGCATGAAATGCTTCATGTTTAATCAGTCCGGTATAAAAACCGACACAGTGTAATTGTTTCATAAATACTGTTCCAAAAGTTCTATCATTAGGTAACTCATCATACCCTTGCATCCAATAAAAATTTGCAAAAAAAGTAGCTTCGTTGGGTTCTGAATGAATATAAGCGGCAATTGGGTCGGTAACCGGTTTTATGTTCAATTGTTCATAAACCTTTTGGGGGAATGAATCAATCACTGCCACATTTTCGGACACCAATGCCGGATCAATATTTTTTGAAACATAAAGTATAAAATCTTGGGTTGTTATCGTTGTGTAATTATTGTTTCTGATCGAAATCAAATCAATTTCAAATGTTTCGCTGGGCAAATCATTTCCTAAAATGGCTCTCTCATTATTTCTAACAATTGTATACGGAAAATAATGAAATTGAGCCTGAACCAGCCAAACGGGATTAATCGAATTACCGGTAAATACCATTCGAGAGCGCGAGGTGTAATATATGCCATCATTTGGCTCTGTATAATAATTATCAAAAAACTTAAACCCGTTTTTAACCGTTTTAATGGGAACGTTAAATTTTCCCCAATTTTTAAAGCCATCAATTGGACCATGAATCAAGAGAGGTCTATTATAGTCATCTTCGCTTAATTCCGATTCCATTTTTACTATAAGTGTCGTATCACCCAAGAAGTAACCATAAATTCTTTTATATTCATTATCATTTGCGTACTTATCGGATAAAACCATTATTTTATCTGCATTCTCATAAAATGAATTCCAGTATTTTAAACTACTATCTGGTTGAGGCAGGGTTAATACGTCGATATATTTCTGACAATAGGAAATATCAATGAGTGAGAATATCAATGTAAAAACAATAATGATTTTTCTCATAATTACTCCTTTTCTATTATTCATTTTAAAGTCGAAGTTTAATTTACAAAACCATTCCTAACGTATCCATATATTTTCCCTCACTCAACTGGTGCCTTAAAGTTTTGCCGCTTGCCGTAGTCGCGGGTTTCGGACTTTATACCTATCCAATGTTAAAAAACTTGACACGGGGTAGAACGCCCGAATACACTACAATCCACGGCATTATTTATACACAATGTTGTTAAGCTTTTAAGTATGGTCCTATAAATTTACATTCACTTAGTGCCTGCTATAATTGGTTGACTTGCTATCGAGTTATAAGCATAGTCAATTAAGGTTACAATTTCTGTCGTCTTATCAAACTTAATTCGCAGCCAGCCGAAATGAACAGACTGGTTTATTTTGTTCTGTATTCCAACAATTTGTTCCGAATCAGCCCAATTACCCTCATAAGAAACATCCCCATTTGTAAATGTATTTCTTATGACTAAGGCACCGAATTCAGGCGTCCATTGCTGATTTTGCCCGACATTAAAATCTATTGTTGAGCCTGGAATCTCAGCAACTAATAAACCCATATTTAAGAAATTCTCATCGATTGGCGGTCCTGATTTTATTAAATTAGCCCCGATTGGATTCATACCGGCATACAGCCGATCACCCTGACTATTTGCAGTCAATTCTACAAATATTGTAAAATCCACCTGTCCATCTTCTGACAAGTCAATTGCAATCGGGGAGGGGTCTCCTAATTTTACTGTTCGTCCATCCAATTTGTAAATAATCGAATTGGTTGGTTCAATAATTTCATCCTCTTTTTTACATCCCGAAAAGGATAAACCCACTAATAGGATTATACAAAGCAAGTATCTTTTAGATTTCATCGATTTTAAGTACATAATTTTGTTAATGTTTTATGCTCCACAACGTTTTGGCTCTTGGTGCAGTGGCGGTTTGCGGATCATTCCGAACGTTTTCGGGGTCAACCAGCACTGAATCCAGCTAGGT
This sequence comes from Ignavibacteriaceae bacterium, assembly GCA_036795455.1. Lineage (GTDB taxonomy): Bacteria > Bacteroidota > Ignavibacteria > Ignavibacteriales > Ignavibacteriaceae > DAIRET01. Next base: position 562 of record DAIRET010000006.1, on the reverse strand, counting down.
GGGACACAAAGCTCCAAGTTTGCCCCGACAGGTCGGAGTCACCCCCTGACGCAAAACCCGTGTTATGGGCAGGTGTTATGATTACTTTTAAAACTAATTTTCTCTAATTTAAGTCGATATATAATGCTGATAATCCATACAGTTATAAGAATTGTCAATAAAATAGCTGTCTGTAAATTTAATTCGGCAAAGAAGTTATTAAGAGAATGAAATGCTGCAACCGCTAATAACGAGTTTGTCTTTTCTGCCACCAAACCGATCCCCCAACTCCCTAACAATAAGATAAAAAAGAAAATTATATTTGAGCTGGTTAAGTTAAAATTCAAATGCCAAACAAACCACAAAATAGTTATTATCAGTATTCCAACAAATTTTGGTAATGGTACTAATAATTGTTGCAAGAAACCACGCCAACCAATTTCTTCTAGTAATCCGTAAATCAAGACTGTAAAAATTGCAATTAGTGGGAATGTTCCCTTTGCGAAGTATGCAACAATTCCAATTAAAAATGCAGGCAATAGCCAATAAATTGACAATGGAATAAGAATGTTTGCAAAATTAC
>DAIRET010000101.1:0-10421 GCA_036795455.1 Ignavibacteriaceae bacterium | reverse complement strand
GGCTATTTTAATTTTTCCATCATTTACGAAATGGGAGAGGAGTTCGCTCATCTCAATTGAATATTTAATTTGCAGATTAATATTTTCAATGATAGCAAGGTCAATCAAATCATTACCGGTTTTATTCTCTTCTTTTGCCTTTTCGATCGCGGGCATAATCAATCTTGCAATCTCTTCAACTGCTGGAGTATTATCTCCTCCTTTTACAGTTGCAGTAACTGCTCCGCAATGATTATGTCCTAAGATTAAAACATAACTGCAACCCAAATGCTCAACAGCGTATTCGATGCTGCCAAGAGTAACTTGGTCAATTACATTTCCGGCAACTCTTATTACAAAAATTTTTCCAATTGATTCATCAAAAATTATTTCCGGCGGTACTCTTGAATCAGAGCAAGTAAGAACTACAGCGTAAGGATGCTGTCCTTTTTCAGCTTCCTGCAATTCAACGTAATACTCTTTGGTTATTGGTTCCTGTGTGATGAATCTTTGATTTCCATCTATTAATTTTTGCTTTGCCTCATCCGGTGTAATGCTTAAATGCTCATGTTGTGCATTTAAATAATTCAACGGGAGAAACAACAGAACTAAAAAAAGATACTTTTTCATTATAACCTCTCTAATCATTTTATCTTAATTATACGGGTATTCATTTATTGTGATTTCTTCCAACTATCTTTAAGTGTTACCGTCCTATTAAAAACCGGTTTACCCGGTTTTGTATATTTTGAATCGACACAGAAATAACCCTGCCTTTCAAATTGATAATTAATACCGGGAACAGCATCCTTTAAGAAAGATTCGAGTTTTGCATTACTAATTATTTCAAGTGAAGCCGGATTAATAAGTTCTATGAAATTCTTATTACTATCCGATGCCGGGTCTTCAATTGTGAATAAACGTTCATATAGTCGCACTTCAGTATCAAATGCGTGTTGTGCGGAAACCCAGTGAATTGTTCCTTTTACTTTTTTATTACTTGTTCCGCTTCCGCTTTTTGTGTCCGGGTCGTATGTACAATGAAGTTCAGTAACCTCACCATTTTCATCTTTAATAACTTCTTCACATTTAATTATGTATGCATAGCGTAATCTGACTTCGCCACCGGGACGGAGCCTGAAATATTTTGGTGGGGGTTCTTCCATAAAATCGGATTTCTCAATAAAAATCTCCTTTGAGAAGGGGACTTTTCTTGTTCCCATTGCCTGGTCTTCCGGGTTATTTACAGCATCTAATTCTTCAACTGAATTTTCAGGATAATTTGTTAAAACTACTTTCAGCGGGTTCAGAACTGCCATAACACGCCGGGCATGTTTATTTAAATCTTCACGGATTGCAAATTCAAGCAGAGCAATATCAGTTAGAGCATCACGTTTTGCTACGCCAACAATTTCTGCGAAGTTTCTTACTGCTTGAGGAGTATAACCTCTTCTTCTTAATCCGGAAATAGTAGGCATTCTCGGATCATCCCAACCATCAACAAGTTTCTTTTCTACAAGTTCAAGCAGTTTTCTTTTACTCATTACGGTAAAGCTCAAATTTAATCTTGCAAATTCGATTTGCTGAGGATGATAAATACCGAGTTCTTTTAAGTACCAATCATATAGAGGTCTATGGTTTTCAAATTCGAGAGTACATATCGAATGTGTTATATTTTCGATTGAATCTTCGAGTCCGTGAGCCCAATCGTAAGTAGGATAGATGCACCAATCCGCGCCCTGCCGATGATGCTCTTCATGGACTATTCTGTACATAATCGGGTCACGCAAATTCATATTCGGAGAAGCCATGTCGATTTTTGCACGCAGTGTCTTTTCACCGTTGCCAAATTCACCAGCCCGCATTCTTTCCAATAAGTTTAGGTTTTCTTCAACAGAGCGATTTCTAAAAGGACTTTCTTTTCCCGGTTCTGTTAGTGTTCCTCTTGTGCTTCTGATTTCTTCAGCGCTCAAGTCGCAAACATACGCTTTCCCTTTTTTAATAAGGTCAATTGCCCACAAGTACATTTGTTCAAAGTAGTCGGAAGCGAAAAACAGTCTATCCTCAAAATCAGCACCGAGCCATTTAACATCTTCTATTATGGAGTCAACATATTCTTGTTCTTCTTTACTCGGGTTCGTATCATCAAAACGTAAATTGAATTTACCTTTATAATCGCGGGCAATTCCATAGTTCAGACAAATCGATTTAGCATGACCGATATGGAGATAACCGTTTGGTTCAGGGGGAAAACGAGTATGTACTCTGTTTCCGAATCGCTCATTTCTTAAATCCTCATCAATCATCTCCCTGATAAAATTTGTTGGAGTTGATTGCTTTTCGTTTGATGCGTTTAGATTATTATTCTTTCCGGTTTCTTCCATTTTCCAATACCTTAAATTTTAATTTTCTCAATTGTCGATTCAATTCTTGATATAGTTTCATCTTTACCGAGAATCTCTACTATATCAAATACTCCCGGTCCCTCGCCCACACCTGATACTGCAAGCCGTAAAGGATGGATTATCCTTCCATTGCCTACTGCTTGTTCTTCTGCAACTTGATGAAGTGCGGTTTCAAAGTCATGTTTTTCTTTGCAGTCCATCACCGAGATTTTTTCTTTTAATTTTGACAGGAGAAGGGGAGAGTCTTCTTTCCATCTCTTTTTAATGATTGCTTCGTCATATTCAGTAGGTGCTTTAAAAAAGTAACTGCTTTTGGATACAAACTCGGCTACGAATGAAACTCTTTCTTTCATAGCTTCAATGACTTTCTGCAAATATTCCTTTGAGAATAAATGAGAATCAAAACCGTTTTTTTCAAGTTCAGGTTTTAGCATCTCAATTACTTCATCAACCGGTTTATTCCGCAAATGTTCAAAGTTGAGCCAATTCAGTTTTTCAATATTGAAAACTGCACCGGACTTATTAACTCTTTCTATTTCAAAAGCAGAAATTAATTCATCAAGCAGGTAAAATTCTCTATCATCACCTGCATTCCAACCGAGTAAAGCTACAAAATTAACGAGAGCTTCTTTTAAATAACCTTTAGCTCGATAATCTTCAACTGCAACATCGCCCTGTCTTTTGCTTAGCTTCGATTTATCCGGGTTAAGCAGCAAAGGTAAATGCGCAAACTGGGGTTTTTCCCAGTTGAAATATTCATATAATAAGACGTGTTTCGGAGTTGACGGAAGCCATTCTTCACCTCTAATTACATGTGTAATTTTCATTAAATGATCGTCTACAACATTTGCAAGGTGATATGTAGGGTAACCATCGCTTTTTAACAAAATCTGGTCATCTACTGTATTTGTATCGAATTCTACTGTACCCCTAATTAAATCTCCTACTAATACTTTTGTGTCAGGTTCAACATTTAGTCTTACGACGTGCGGTTCACCGTTTTTAATCTTGGTTTCAATTTCGTTCGGAGAAAGGTTTAAGCAGTGTTTGTCATACTTTGCCTGTATTTTTTGTTTTTGCTGTTCCTCTCTTAAAGCAGTTAATCTTTCGGGAGAACAGAAACAATAATAAGCCTTTTTACCTGCAATAAGGTTCGAAACATGTTCGTTGTAAATACTCAATCTTTCCGATTGAACGTAAGGACCATATTCAGCGTCTATTCCGGGTCCTTCATCGTAGTTAAGCCCGCACCATTTAAGTGTTTCGATCAAATTTTTGACTGCACCCTCAACAAAACGCGCTCTATCAGTATCTTCGATTCTTAATACGAATTTCCCTCCAGTTTTTCTCGCAAAAAGAAAATTGTAGAGTGCCGTTCTAAGTCCGCCGACATGTAAATAGCCTGTTGGGCTGGGAGCAAATCTTACTCTTGTGTGATTGCAAATCATAAAAATCCCTGAAATAATTAGAAATGATGTGAATGAATTTTAATAAACAACAAATCAAAAGAAACTGTAAACACTTTTAACGTATAAAGGTTTACTATTATTTTACCTTAAATTTATCGGATGTATAAAACCGAACTTTTTCAATAAATTCCTGGCTATCAATAGGTTTCGGGATATAGTCGGTTGCACCGGCTTCCAAACACTTTTCTCTATCACCTTTCATAGCGAACGCAGTAAGGGCGATAATCGGAGTGTCTTTATATTCCGGCATCTGCCTGATTCTTTCAGTAGCTTCAAAGCCGTTCATAACGGGCATCTGCATATCCATTAAAATCAAATCGAAGTTTTGCTTTTTAACCAGGTCAACAGCTTCAGCACCGTTTTCAACAACAACAACTGTAGTGAAATTGTTCTTTTTCAATAATCTTGTAACAATTATCTGGGAGTGCTTATAATCTTCGACTAATAATATTGAGGGAACATCAATATTTTTTGCAGCTTCTTCAGGTGTTGAAGGCTCTTCGTACTGGTTAATCATTTTGCTTATTGTACCGGCAAGGTCTTCAATATTTGCACTCTTTTTACTGAAAAGCTCTGTAAAAAGTCCGTCGATACTTTTTAAGTCTTCATCAAAGTTTTCCTTCCCGGTATAAATAATTATAGGAAGGTTAGCAAACTTTGGATTGGATTTTATCAGTTTAATTAGCTGGAATCCGTTGATTTCCGGCATGTCAAGATCAACTATTGCAAGATCAAGATGAATGTTTTCGATTAAGTTCATAACCCGTGTTGATCTCGATTCGGCAATTGCATTGAACCCAACCGATTCTATAGCTTCTTTAATTAAATTGAGAGTCGGAACGTCGTCGTCTACACAAAGGATGTTAGAATCCTTTTTCAGTTTATAACTTGTGATAACTTCAACAAGGTCTTTGTATTTTATCGGTTTCACGAAGTATTCAACTGCACCCATCATATATGCTTTCTGCTGCTCGGCTTCAACCGAACAAACAATGATAGGGGTGTTCCTTGTTTTTTTGTTTTCCCGAATCTTTTTCAGCATCTCCAACCCGTTTATATCGGGTAAAATAATATCGGTTATTATTGCAAGAAATTGTTCCTGTTCAAGCAGTTCAAGCGCTTTCTTACCAGAATTGACAATAGTGGGTTCATATTTCCATTTATTCAAATAGTTGCTTAAAAGCTTTGAAGTAGCATAATCGTCTTCGATTACAAGTACTTTGTTTTTACCCGGTATTTGCGGTAGCTGGCTTATCTTCGATTCAATATCGGTCGACTTTTCTGTCTTTACGGAAAATGTAATTACGGTTCCTTTGTTTAGGGCACTCGAAATATCTAATTCTCCCCCAAGTAAATTGACATACTTTCTTGATAACATAATTCCGAGATGAGTTCCGTCCGTAGTTTTATCTTTTTGAGAATCGGTGGTTGTAGTAACTTGATAAAAATCGGACAGCTTTTCACGCGGGATTACTAAAGTGTTCTCACTTATATTAAAATTCAGTTTGTTGTTTTTATCGAATGAAGAAGTAATTTTTATACTTCCTGCTTCAAGTTTCTTCGCAAAAAAAGAAAGAATGCTGTTAAAAACATATTTTAATTTTTCGTTATCGATACTAAGGGAACCCGGTATTGATTGGTCAAGTAGTACTTCGTAAGTAACTGTGTCTTTAGCAGTTTTAATTCTAAATGAAGTTACAATCTCATTGACAAAATCCGATACATTTGTACTTACATTGTTGGTCGATATAATACCTGTTTCAATTTTCGCGTAGTCAATTATATCATTAATCACCGAGGTTAGTTTTTGTGCATTTTCCTTTAATGATTTCACATACTCCGTTTGCATGGAAGTCAGTTTATCATCTGCAAGAAGAGAAGTAAAGCCGAGAACACTGTTCGCGGGAGCCCGGAACTCATTCGAGAACCGTGTTATAAAACTGCTGAAATTTGTACCGCTTGTAACCTGGCTTTTCCAATCGTTTAGCAATTGCAAAACTAATTTTGCAACATTCTGTAAACCTTCCCGGTCGAGTTGTGTAAACGGTGTTTTTTGAGAGATACGTAAAATATACCTTGTGTTTGCCGGGGTTTTAAGTAATATACAGCCTTCATAGATTATATAATCTGTTGATTTAATCTCGCATGCCGAGTCGTTAAAAAAAGAAAAATTTTCTGCTTCAGGTTTTATAAGCTTACAGTGGTTACATTCGTACACACTATTTAGCTGAAATGATTTCTTAACTGTGGATGATTTTCCGCAAAGAAAAAGACTGTCATTCTCATTTATATTGAAAATTATAGCGGACTGTAGCTGGAATTGCTCAATTAAAAACTCGCAAAGAGCGTCGGGGAAGGAGGGATTATGCTGCCCAGCTAAATTCTTTAATTCCGCTATAGCTTTGATGATGTTTATATTATTTATCTGCATTTTTAGTCTTTTTTTTCTATTAATTGAAAAATTACTACTGCTGTATATAAAATTAATTTACCACCTACAAAGTTGATACATTTTTTTTTAATATACAAAGTTAATTGCTAAAAGTTAAAAAATGTGAAACCCGATTTAAGTTAGTTAATCTAACAGTATGGCGGTATTCGAAATATTAGCGATGTTAAACCGATGTGCAAAAATAACGATTTTTACTTTTAATGCACTAAAAATTTGGCAATGTATAACGGCATTCTATCAACTTTTCAGTAAATAATTCTTATATTTTAAAGCTAAAATTTCATTTATTATGTTACAAGAAGATTTAACCGGAAGAGAAAAAGCAATACTTAGGTGTATAATTCAGGAGTTTATTCTAACTGCGGCGCCTGTCGGGTCAAGATTTATCTCCAAGAAGGATGATATAGGGTTATCATCTGCAAGTATAAGGAATATTATGTCCGATTTGGAAGAGCTCGGCTTAATCGATCATCCTCATACTTCTGCAGGAAGAATACCGACAGATAAAGGTTACAGGTATTACGTCGATTCCCTGATGGAAACTCAGAAGTTGAAAGCATCCGAAAGGTCTTTAATAAATAAGAAACTGGAACCTTTTCAACAGGCTGATGAATTATTAACGATTGCATCGAAAATATTGAGCAGTATTACTAATCAAGTTGCATGCGTTCTTTATCCGAAACTTGATACCGGTATTCTGCAAAATATCAGGCTTGTTCCACTCTCTTCCAAAAGACTGCTTGTTGTAGTCTCAATTAAGTCCGGACTTGTAAAAACAATTACGCTTGAAATGAATGCAGAGGTAAAAGAATCACATCTTAACGAGATCCAAAATCTCCTTAATGAGCGGTTGAGCGGATTAAAATTGTCGGAAATCAGGAAAACGGTTAAGGAAAGATTTCGGGATGTCCAGGTAGAGGATAAACCTGTAATTACACTTTTTATTGATTCAGCAGATAAAATATTTACCGACTTCAAAACAAGCGAAAAAGTTGTTATTTCAGGTACTTCAAATATTTTAAGACAGCCTGAGTTTGATAACCCTGAAAGATTTCAGGGAATAATTGAATTAATTGAGGATAAGAATATAATTGTACATATTTTTGAAAAGAAAACAGAAATCCCGATCAGTGAAGTTTTAGTTACTATTGGTTCCGAAAATGAATCTCAGGATTTGAAAGATTACAGCTTTGTAAAAAAGGAGTATTCCGTTGATGACGTAACGGGAACTCTAGGGATTATAGGACCCAAAAGAATGGAATACGGAAAAATTATGGCGATAGTAGATTATATGGCTACTGTACTTACTGATTATTTGAAAAGGGAATAAATTTAGAGGTTAGACTAATGAAGCATAAAGATAAAGTTGAAAATTTAAAAGAAGAAAAAGAAGTAGAAATAGAAAAACAGGAATCAAGCGATATTATTGATGATAATACCGGCACTATTGATGAAGCAGCAGTAGAGGTTGAAGAATTAAAAACAAAGGTAGATAACCTGCAAAAAGAACTGGATGACTACAAAGATAGACTTGTCCGTAAAATCGCAGAATTCGATAACTATAAAAGAAGAACGGAAAATGAACAGAATAACCTTATTCGTTATAGCGGAGAATCATTCGTAAAAAAAATTCTCCCGTTTGTAGATGACTTTGAAAGATTACTAAAGTATATAAATTCTGAAAACGTGGAACTTTCTTCCACAAAAGAAGGTATCAATCTTGTTCATGAAAAACTTTTTAAAGTATTTGATGAACAGGGGATTACTAAAATTAACCCGGTCGGCAAATCTTTCGATGTTCATTTTCACGAAGCAGTGATGCAGAAGGACGCTCCAGACGTTGAGCCTTTGACTGTTCTTGAAGAGATTGAAACAGGGTATTTATATAAAGATAGAGTATTGAGGCACTCTAAGGTTATCGTCAGTTCCGAAAACCAGACTGAAAATACGGAACAATAATTAGATGTGTTAATGAAAAAAGTGGTTAAGCAAAATGAGTAAAAGAGATTATTACGAAATATTGGGTGTGTCAAAAAATGCTTCCGAAGAAGATATTAGAAAAGCATACCGTAAAGTGGCTATGCAGTATCACCCGGATAAAAATCCCGACAATAAGGAAGCTGAAGAAAAATTTAAAGAAGCAAGTGAAGCTTATGAGGTTCTTCGTGATACAGATAAACGAGCCAAATATGATAGGTATGGACACGCAGGATTAAAAGGAGGACAGGACTTTCACGGTTTTAGTAACGTTAATGATATTTTCTCCCATTTTTCGGATATTTTTGGGGGATCATCAATCTTTGATGAATTTTTCGGTACTACCTCCAGAGGCGGGCATGGCGGTAGGGGAAGGAGAAGGGCGCAAGGTACACCCGGCTCGGATTTAAGGGTTGTTCTTAAACTTACTCTTGAAGAGATTGCATCCGGTGTAACAAAAAAACTGAAAATTAAAAAAATGGTGAAATGCCCGGACTGTAAAGGAACTGGTTCAGACGGAGGCGCTTCTACTAAAACATGCCCTGCATGTAACGGAACCGGGGAAGTTAGAACAGTCTCCCGTTCGGTTTTTGGTCAATTTGTAAATATCCAGCCATGTGCAAATTGTAATGGTGAAGGCACTGTGGTTGATAAACCTTGTAAAAAATGTTCGGGTGATGGCAGAGTACAGGATGAAGTTACTGTAAAGATTGAAGTACCTGCCGGTGTGTCCGATGGAAGCTATATGACGATTAGGGGAGAAGGAAATGCAGGGTTGAGAGGTGGTCAATCGGGTGATATAGTGGTTGTCTTTCAGGAAATCCAGCACGATTATTTTGTACGCGAAGGCGATGATATTATTTATAACCTTTATGTTAGTTTCCCAGATATTGTTCTCGGAACCGAAGTTGAAGTACCAACCCTGAACGGGAAAGCAAGGTTAAAAATCGACCCGGGCACGCAGAACGGAAAAATGTTAAGGATGAGAGAAAAAGGGATTCAGCATTTAAATCATCACGGGGCAGGTGATCAACTTGTTAGAGTAAATATTTTTGTACCAAAGAAAATCAGTAATAAAGAGAGAGAATTATTGAAAGAATTGGGAGATATGCCTAACATTAAAACCGAAAGCTCAACTGATGAAAAATCGTTCTTTAAAAAATTCGGTTTCTGATTGTAATGAGTAAAATAATACATAGAATTTCAACATGCATCGGCTTTACTACTGTTGAAGTAAAAGTTTTGCTCTTCTTGATTTCTATGTTTATACTTGGTTACAGTTATAAAATCTTTATTAAAGACACAGAAAAAAATATCAGGGACTTTGACTATTCTTACAGAGATAGTCTATTCTTATCTGCAATTGGTGAAGGAAATTCATCTACTTCGGAAAAAATTACCGAAACTGATGTTGATTATAAGCAAGAAGTTTTGGATTTTAACAAGGTAGATTTTAATTCTCCTAAAAAAACGGAGGTAATTACCCGGAAAAGCATCAATCTAAATAGTGCAACTATACAGGATTTGATTAAGCTACCCGGCATTGGAGAAAAAACAGCCTCTGCGATTTTGGAGTATCGAAAACAGATAGGCAGATTTAAGTTTTTAGAACAACTGCTTGATATTAAAGGAATTGGCAGTTCCAAACTAAACAAAATTAAAGAATACATTTTTATTGAATAATAATTTGACAACCCCGGAGGAAAAATGATAGCAAAAACCGACCCCTGGTATATACATGCCGGTTTATACGCAGTTATAATTGTACTTATTTATGTTTTAATAAGAGTAGCAATAATTGAACCGCAGGAAATAGTTGCTCACGAGAAATACGTTAAAGATGAAGCCCGTTTAAGAATGAAAAATCTTAAGGAAATCCAACTGCTTTACTTTAAAAAGAACAAGAAGTTTACAGACAATATTGATAGTTTAATCAAGTTTTACAAGAGCGATTCGATTATAGACAGTATTAAGACAGCATTCGATTCACTAGCTAAGAAACCTGCTAATCCTTTCATAAATTTATCCGATGGTAACTTGAATCCGGATAGCCTGTATACAACTCCTAAATCAGGTAAAAGATTTGTTCTTATGATTGATTCATCAAAATCACTCGATACGGTTGTTACTACAAGAGGT
>DAIRET010000100.1:0-10460 GCA_036795455.1 Ignavibacteriaceae bacterium | reverse complement strand
AAGCGAGAGGTAGGAATGGGACGCTGATTATTATGAACTGTTATAATAAATCAGCGGAATGATGAGATGTTAGTAGAATTAGTAGGCACTTCTTTAATGAAGCGCCTACTAACTTAATTGTATTCAGTTAAAAATTAACTCTAACCGAGCCGATGAAATTCCTGCCGGGTGCAGTTATTCCCGATGAATACGTTCTATAACGTTTATCGGTAATATTCTCCACACCAAGATCAAGAATTAAATTCGGTAAAGGATTAACACTAAATTTAAAATTCAATGTCAACCACGCCGGAGAATACGGATTACCGTTATCATCTTTAGCGTATAAAACCGGTTTATCTCTTTCCGAAAGAGAAAGATTATCATAACTAACTTCACCGTTATAATCGGCATAAAATACCGCTTTATAAATGTCGTATTCGTAAGATAACCTTGTTGAACCATACCAGGGTGCGGCATGACGCAATGGTGTTTTATTCCCCGCATCATCCTCTTCTTCTCCCTTGTGATACGTAAACCGTGAAGTGAAAGATAAACCTGGCAGAGGGTTAATATGTACACCCGCTTGAATACCCCAAATGTATGCAAATGCAGCATTCTGAATTGCCTGTACACGGCTCATAGTTCCGTCATACATAATACTATCGGCTCCATTAAGATTAAAATCCCTTCTGACCATAGCATTATCGAGATACGAATAAAAACCGCTTAGTTCAACTTTAACAGTTTCATTAAAGATTTTCATTAATCCGATTTCTCCGCTGTAAATATATTCGGAAGTGAGCGAAGGATTCGGGACAATCACCGAACCGGGTTCTGAATCAAATACTTTACCTATGTCGTCCATATTCGGAGCACGGAAACCGGTTGACAAATTTAAGTTAAATTGTAAATCATCCATCGGACGATAAACAAGCCCGGCACTACCTGTTAATGCCCCGGTTGTTAAATCCGCATTAGTAAACGGAAACGGGAAAAAAGTAGTATCGAAATCGGCATTTACATGAACAAGGTTATAACGAATGCCTGTTTGCAATACATACTGTTCGCTTAGTTTATTTTTATATGATAAATAAACTGCATACGAATTCCATATCGATCCATCCGGGTAGCGGGTACTTAATGGTTTTACAACATTAGTAGAAATATTTTCCAATTCGGCAGTAGATGACACCTTGTTGAAAACAGTTTCAAAGCCGTAATACAATTGAGAATTCAAGTTAATACTCTTTATAAAATCGAGATTGGCAGATACAACGCTTACTTTCTCGACTCTATGATTAATATCGTTCTTCTTGAATTTCCTATCATGCCGGCTCTCTTCAAAATGTTGATGTGCAACAGTTACTCTTGCAAGATCGTACAAATTATTTCTCGAAAAATTTGTGAGAGTTAAATTATTCATCATCCATTTCTGGGGACCATAATACCAATCACCACTTTTCGGGATTCCGTTACTCAACTCGATCAACCTATCATACCGCGGTATATCGGAAGTTGTCGAATAATAAAAGCCGTAATTAAGCTCCCAGTTCGTATCCGGTTTGAATCTAATTTTTTGCATAAAATTCAACTGGTCATACGCCGAACCTTTTTGAAGTTTTGGATCGGAATTAATAACAGCGGAATCTTTTCCACCAATTCTTTCCTGGTAAACCGGACGCAAATAGTCATCGGGTCCATTACTTCCCATCATTAAATCATCGAACTTTGAGAAAGTAAAACTTGAAAGAAAGCTCCATTTTTCAAGTCCGAGACTCAAATTAATGCTCCCGGTTTTTTCTTTGTTAGCAGATGAATACCTTCCGAGGACATTACCTTTCAGAAGTAAATCATCGCCCGCCGAAAAGGTTGGTGATAGTGTGTTAAAATCCATTACACCTCCAATAGCATCGCTTCCGAAAACAACCGATGCAGGTCCGAAAATAACCTGGGCATTCGATAACGAGTTCACATCTACATTGATAACATTTTGAAGATTACCGCTTCTGAAAATTGCGTTGTTCATCCTTACATTATCAACTACAATCAGAACACGGTTTGCAGCGAAGCCTCTAATCATCGGACTACCGCCGCCAAGCTGGCTTTTCTGCACATAAACATTCCCTGTCTGGCTTAACATATCCGCAGCAGTTTGAGGATTGTTTATTTTTATTTCTTCCAACCCGATGTATTCAATGTTGTGAGATATTTCGTTTTTCTCTTCTTCCCATCTATTTGCTGAGACTACAACATTCCCCAGTGCAACCGGTTGGTCTTTCATCAACACTTTTAAATCGTTTTCAACCAGTTTAGCATAGCTTAGTTTAATCGGTCGATAACCGATCAACCTGAAAAGCAACTCATTACAATCCTTAAAAATCGTAATGTCTGCTCTCCCCTTTGCGTCTGTATTTACAGTCCTATTCAACTCACTGCAAGAAATTGATACATATTCAAGAGGGTTATTACTCTTTGCATCTTTTACAGTTACAATTTGCGAATAGGTAAATACAGGTAATAAAAGAATAAATAACAATATTCTAATCATTGTTCTACCTTAAAATTAAATTATTTTGTTAAGTAAATCTGTTTACACGCTTACATAGACTATGATGCGGTAAACAACTGAATGATCGAATATCTCACTTCGGGAGGGGGGGATGGGATGGAAGAATAACCTTCCTCCGGGTATGTAATTGCAAAAGAAAAATAATCAATATCATAATAAGGAATTGTTTTTATGGGATCATTCATCCCTAGTATATAATTCCGGCTGAATGAATTCAACACGATGTTTAGCTCATTCTCTTTATCCGGGTTATCTTGTAAAAACTTAGCAAAGTATTTATCCATATCTTTAAAGAGCCGCGACTCTTTAACATCATGGAAGCAGTGGGAGTAAACCGAGTCCCCTTTTATTTCTTCACGGATTATGTCGTACATTTCACCGTGGTATCTGAACTCGTTCGGTTTAATCCATTCAAGATTTTCCGTTTTTTGTATCCGGTAATCTTTATGGAAAACAAAAAGAATTAAATCACTTTCCGGTATTCCATCTTTAATTAATTGCTTAACCTCTCTTTTATATTTTAGTTCGAAGACTTTGAAAGCAACAACCTGAATTTCGAGATGAAATAACAAAAGGAAGAGCATAAGTAGAAGAATTATGCTTTTACCTATTGCCCGTTTATTAAAATGCTTCAAAGTTTGGCTTCAACAATTTGAGTTAATTCATTTAAAAGAATTGCTGCTTTTTCTTTCATGCTTTTACACCCGGAACGCATCTGTTCTACAAATTCTTTATCATCAATCTGTTTCAGATTAATTAAAACGTTATAAATGCCTCCGATAACACCGGCATAAGCAACACTGCCTCCAACACCTACATCCGTAATTGAATTCGGGTTTCCATGTTGAGCAACAACTTTTGAAATCTCAATTACTTCCAAACACAGTTTAGCAGTATTTAATGGAACAGCAACAGCGTTTTTCAATCCCTGAAGCATCGCTTCTTTTCTCTTTTGCTTCTGTTCTTCATTATTTGCAGGTAACCTTTTTGCATCCATAAATTCATTGAAAGCATTTGTATCGTCATCAACTGCTTTTAGAAGTTTATCTTTGATTGACTGTGATTTCTCAGCAGCGTCCCAAAGAATATTATCAATTTTTTCCGAACCTCTTTTTGAAGAAGTTAGATTAGCAACCATTGACTGCAATGCAGCTCCGAGCGAACCAGCTAACGCTGCAATTGAGCCACCGCCGGGCGCAGGGGACTCCCGTGAAACTTCATCAATAAAATCCGATACTTTCATTTCAACTAAAGCGGTATTAAGGTTCTTCGGTAAACCGAGCACACGGTCTTCAATTTTGAATTCCGAAACATCGCTTAGTCCGAGCGATTGCACTGCTGTCATTAAAATATCTTTAACCGGAATTCCTGTGGAACGTCCCTGCAACTTTAAATAAAATTTCCCGCATTCAATCAAAGCTTGATACGGAACCATCCCTACGATTTCACTACCTGTAACTACCAATCCCCGTTCTGCTGCCAGTTTACGGGTAGCTTCAAGCACGTTGTGCATTGATGTAATTTTATAATCGGTAAGATTGATTGAAATTTGTGCCCTGTCATATTTATCAACCATCCAGCCTATTGCTTTGCAATTTTCGAACATCCCCGGCTTTTTAACCGATTCCCCTTCCGGCTTTTCGGGATTGATACCATTTGTCTTCAGCAAGTCAATCAGATCATAATTATGAATATCTTTACAATGTTTAATAGTCTCTTGAATAGTCAATCCGTCAAATTCACAACTGCCGCACGGGTATTTACCGTTTTGGTATTTTAATATCTCTTCACCTTTAAAATAGAAAGGATGAATATTTCCTCTGCGCGCACTTCTCCCTTTTTCGCGAAGTTCGAATGCAATATCAGTTGCATAATTTTTTTCACGTGTATTAAGAGTGATATTATATGCGATTAAAAACTCTCTAACACCTATTACAGTGGCTCCTGCTTTCGGGTTGAATTCAGCTTTACCGTAATCCGGTTTCCATTTCGGGTCTTTCAGTTTTTCTGCAAGACCTTCATATTCACCTGCACGTATAACAGCGAGATTTGTTCGTTCCGGTTGCTGTGCAGATTTTTCATAAAGATAGATTGGAATGTTTAGTTCCGATGCAACTCTTTCCGCTACTTCTTTTGATAGTTCGATACACTCTTCAATAGAAATTCCATTAACAGGAATAAAAGGGCATACATCGGTTGCACCCATACGGGGATGTGAACCGGAATGATTGCTCATATCAATCAACTCGGATGCTTTTTTGATTGCGCGAAATGCAGCTTCCTTTACACCGGTTTTGTTACCGATAAATGTAACAACCGTACGGTTCATATCGGCACCGGGATCAACATCCAATAGTTTGACTCCTTCTACCGCTTTAATTTCACCGGTAATTTGGTTTATAACATTAAGGTCTCTTCCCTCGGAAAAATTGGGAACACATTCAATTAAAACTTCACTCATAATTCTCTCTTGTTATACATTTTCTAATTTATGCTTTACAAATTTCTTTCAATATCATCATAAATGCAAATTCGATTTTGCTAATCAACATCCTACTCTTTTCCCCTACTTCCTTTTACGCCGTAATTGGAAAGTAAAATATCATTAACAATAGAATTTGCTTCATTAATAATTTTTTCCGGGTATCCGGTAATCTCAAGCAATTTAATTGCATTCCCTGCAGTACATGGTCCTTCATTTATTTTATAATTAAAAAAGAATCTTTTTTCTTCAACTTGTTCGCTAAAATGATACATGTAAAAACTGTTGTGTAATAATTCCTGGAGTTCAATATCATGAGTAGTTACAAATACTTTATTTTCAACATTCAAATATTTTAATACGGCAGTGGATGCAGAAAGCCTTTCAATTGTGTTTGTACCCCGGAAGATTTCATCAATTAAGAAGATGAATTTATTCCGATTACCGGACAAATTAATGAACTGTTTGATTGCTTCTATCTCAACAAAGAAATAACTTTTTCCCTCTTCCATCTCTTCATTTCGTTTTATCGAGGTCTTCACTTCATATCTGGGTATATTAAATGTATTCGACAAACTAATGTATAAGGTTTGAGATAAAATCATATTAACCCCGAATGTTTTGATAAATGTAGTCTTACCCGACATGTTGGAACCTGTAATTAAAACAGATTTAACAATGTTTCTTAATGAATTCGGAACCGCATCTTTTATTAAGGGATGATACATATCTTCAAAACTAATTGTTTCGGAATTATTAAAAACCGGGTTAGAATAATTCTTTGTTTCCTGAAGATATGAAGCTATTGATATGGCTGCATCCAACCCCGCAACTGCTTTGAATACTTCACGCATATCCTCCCGATATTTTAACAATGAATTAACCGACCTGTTATAAGCAATGAGATCGAATAAAAAGAATAAATTTAAATATTCGATAACAACAACAGCTAATTCGTTCAACGATTCTTTGTCTATAACAAGATATCCGAGCTTCTTTTTTATCGACTTTAACAGTTCTCTTTTCTTCTTTAATAATTCCAGTTCTTCAATTTCTTTCTCCGTTGGAATTTTACTTATCTTAATTGCCGAATTGAGTAGAGAATTAAAACTTGAAAAGCCGGAATAAAACTGGTAAATCTGATTTGAATAGATTTTATTTATAATCACATTTCCAACTAAAATCGACAGAGCAACAAACAAAAATATCCCGCTCGCTGATATTAAAATCAATGACAACGGCAGCAACACTGATAAAAGATAGAAAAATTTATAATATTTCGTGTAAGGCAGCGATTTACATAAAACAAGATATGAAATAAAATATGAGGGTACACCGCTCAAATTTGACAGGCTGTTTTGAACTTTTTCGCGTGTTTCATTATCTTCTTTGAAGAAAGAAACTAATTCAAATCTTTTCTTTAGGACAGCTTCGGTTTCATATTTATGTAACAAATGATATAAATACTGTTGCCCTATCCCTGAAGTACTTCTATCAATTACTGCAAAGATTGTATCGAAATCAAGGTCATTCCATGTTTTATTATCGACAAGGTTTTCATCACTTTCTTTGGGTAAGGAGTTGTGATAGTTTGCAATTAATTCCATATCACGATACCTAATAATTGGTTTCCCCCAGTTTTTTCTTAACAGTTCATTTTTTTTCTTCGATGAAAACATAACATTATTATCTTTTACTCTTAATCAAAATTTAAACTAGAACTGAATTCTTAACGGTGAAAAGAAATAAAAAAGGCTTGATTTTCACCAAGCCTTCTGAATTAATCAAATTGAAATTAAGTCCCTGCAGAGTAATCGTTCATATATTTCTCTTGCTCGGCAGTAAGTTTGTCTATCTTGTAGCCCATAGTTTTCAGTTTAATTCCACCGATTTCCTGGTCTTGCGATTCCGGAATATCATGAACAGTGTTCTCTAATTTAACTCCTTTTTTATGAGCGGCAACAAGTCTTAACTGTGACATAAACTGGTTTGCGAATGACATATCCATTACTTCGGAAGGATGTCCTTCGGCAGCAGCGAGGTTTACTAATCTACCCTGTGCAAGTACGAAGATTTTCTTCCCATTCTTCAATGTATATTCTTCATTGTTCGGGCGAACTGTTCTCTTTGCTTTCGCAACCGAAGCAAGTTCAACAAGGTTGATTTCACAATCGTAATGACCTGTGTTGCAAACAATTGCACCTTCTTTCATTTTCTCGAAATGCTTTTTAACAATAACATCTTTTACACCTGTTGCAGTAATAAATATATCACCGATTTTTGCGGCTTCATCCATCGGCATAACTGTAAAGCCTTCGAGGACTGCTTTTAATGCTGCTGTCGGTTTAACTTCAGTTACTATAACATTAGCGCCCATCCCTTTAGCTCTTTCGGCACAACCTTTACCGCAATGACCGTAACCGGCAACTACAAAGTTCTTTCCGGCAAGAAGGACCGAGGTTGCTCTAAGGATACCGTCAATTGAAGACTGACCTGTTCCGTAAACGTTATCGAAATCCCATTTTGTTTCTGCATCGTTTACTGCAATAACGGGATAGATAAGTTTTTTATCTGCAGCCATAGCACGCAGTCTATGAACACCGGTAGTAGTTTCTTCGGTTCCGCCGATTATATTTGCAGCTAATTCGGGAAATTTGTTGTGAACCGTAAAGATAAGGTCGGCACCGTCATCAAGTGTTAAATTCGGTTTCATATCAAGTGTTCTTTCGATACACCAGTAAAACTCTTTAACATTCATTCCGTGCCATGCATAAATTTCAACACCGTTTTTTGCAAGTGCTGCGGCAATATCATCTTGCGTTGAAAGCGGGTTACAGCCGCTCCAGCTAACTTTTGCGCCTGCAGCTTTAAGCGTTTCTACCAATACGGCAGTTTCTTTCGTTACGTGAAGACAACCGGCAATTTTATAACCTTTTAACGGTTTAGTCTTTTCATATTTCTTTCTTAATTCCATCATAACCGGCATACGCGATTCCGCCCATTGAATTTTCATTCTTCCCTGGGCAGCCAGTTTTAGATCTTTTACTTTATATTTTCCGGCTTTGTAGTCCATTTATTATTTACTCCTAATCTATTCTTATTATTTAAAATTTTGTCTTACAGATACTTCTTTAACATCGGTACAAGGTCAATTTTTTCCCATGTAAATTCTTTTTCATTTCTACCGAAATGACCGTAAGCGGCAGTCTGTTGGTAGATGGGTCTTCTTAACTGAAGTCTTTTAATAATTCCTTTAGGCGTAAGGTCGACTTCGCTCATAATGATTTTAGAAATTTCTTTATCTTCCAGAACACCAGTTCCTTTAGTATCAATAAGAACCGAAACCGGCTCTGCGACACCGATTGCATAAGCAACCTGAACAAGACATTCTTTCGCCATTCCGGAAGCAACGATATTCTTAGCAATATGCCTTGCTGCGTATGTAGCGCTTCTGTCAACTTTTGACGGGTCTTTTCCTGAAAAAGCGCCGCCTCCGTGTGGAGCCCAACCGCCGTATGTATCGACAATTATTTTTCTACCCGTAAGTCCGCTGTCTCCATGCGGTCCGCCTATTTCAAATCTACCGGTTGGATTAACAAAATATTTTGTTTTTTTATCGAGATATTTTTCCGGTATTGTAGTTTTAATTACTTTTTCGATAACATCGGCTTTAATTTTCTTTTGCGATACATCTCCGTCATGCTGTGTAGATATAACAACTGCATCAACTCTTAACGGATTTTTATCGTCACCATATTCTATTGTAACCTGCGACTTTGAGTCCGGTCTCAGGTATGGCATTTCTTTAATATGTTTCTTCCTTATTGTAGCTAATTTTTTTACAAGTTGATGTGCATAAACAATCGGCATAGGCATAAACTGCGGAGTTTGATTACATGCATAACCGAACATAATACCCTGGTCGCCGGCTCCTCCTTTATCAACACCCATTGCAATATCGGGTGATTGAGAATGAATTGCGTTAAGAACCGAACAAGATTCGGAGTCGAATTTGTAATCGGCTTTAGTGTAACCGATTTTCTTTACAGTTTCTCTGACTATATCCGGGACCTCGATATATGCAGTTGTTGTAATTTCACCGCCGACTAATACCAAACCGGTAGTAACGAATGTTTCGCAAGCTACTCTTGCGTTAGTATCTTGTTTATATATAGCATCAAGCACACCGTCTGATATTTGATCGCATACTTTATCCGGGTGCCCTTCCGAAACCGATTCGGATGTAAAAAAGAATGACATAAATGTTTTTCCTTATAAATTAATTAATAAAAATCTATTTCGCTTGAATCACCGGTATTTAATCTTTTGTAACTTCCTTTAATTGAAGTATTGTTCCCGATAATTGAATTTTCAAGTAGAGCGTTTCTTACTTCAGCTTTTTCCCCCACAATTGAGTTTTTAATAATTGCGCTATTAATATGAGCAGCTTCTCCAATTGTAGCATAAGGTCCTATTATCGAATTCTCAACTGTTGCTGTTTCGGCAATAAATACAGGGGGTATAATAATTGCGTCATGCAGCTTTTGATTACTCCCTTTCTGTTTTAATAAAAACTGGTTGGTAGCCAATAAAGTTTCAGGTTTACCGCAATCGTACCAGCCGTCAACATTAAAAGTTGTAATTTTTTCGCCGGCTTTAAGCATCAATTGTAATGCGTCTGTTAGCTGGATCTCTCCTCTTGTTCTAATATTGTTTGTTACAAGGTGTGTGAGCGATTTAACTAATGAGTTAGCATTAGAGATGTAATATAAACCCACAAGTGCGAGATTGGAAACCAGTGTAGAAGGTTTTTCAATCAGTTCTTTAATAAAACCATTCTGCATTATTGCAACACCGAATCTTCTCGGGTCTTCGACCGGTTTTACACCCAGAGAACTCACTTTGTTCTTAAAAACCTCTTTTACATTTACATCAAAAACGGTATCACCCAGAATGATAAATATTTCTTCATCATCGAATGTCGGAACCGCAGTATAAATTGCGTGTCCCAGCCCTTCAAGTTCTTTTTGTTCAACAAAATCTGCTTGAAGCTGTGGATACGAATTCCGGACATAATTAATAATCATCTCGCCCAGATGCCCGTAAATAAAAGTTGCTTTGTTTATCTCTTCATCCAACAATTTATCAATTATATGACCGATAATAGGCTTACCGCCTACGTTAAGCAAAACTTTGGGTATTGTATATGTATGAGGTTTTAACCTGCTCCCAAGTCCTGCAACCGGGATAATTGCTCTCATGTTTTATTCTTTCCAAAATTAAAGGCTAAATTTATTTAATTACCGAGTTAATACCAAATAATCATGTGTTTTAATTTTTTCTTTTATTAACTTTGTGCAGTACAACAAGTAAATTCGATAATGATATGAACAACCGCATTACATCTTTGTTAAATATTAAATACCC
>DAIRET010000099.1:0-10467 GCA_036795455.1 Ignavibacteriaceae bacterium | reverse complement strand
CTTTTGCTGATTCAACAGCTTTTTTAATCGTCTCTATTTTTTCATAAGCTGCAGCTACGTTCAGATAATTAGAATAAACTTCTACATGAACTGCTTCTTTAACACTATTCAATGCTGTTTCCGTTTGAATTAAAAGTTGTTTTGCTTGTTCTGCTTGAGATGAATTATATCCCCAATTCCATAAATCCCACGAAATAGAAACCCCGGCATCCCAGCTTTCATCGAATCTATCTTTACTCGGCATTATCCTTTGATTCGGTCTGTTATAGTAAAAGTTTGAAAAAAGGTACACCGATGGATACCATGAAGAATTCGCTGCATTAATTGCTTCTCTTCCAGCACTTGTTTTTAGTTTTAATGCTTCAATATCACGTCTGTTACGGAGTGCTTCGTTTAACAATTCATCGTAATTCATTTCATTTAGTTGCGGTGAAATCTCTTCGACCGAAATGTCGGTTTTGCTTTCAACCGGCAGCCCGATAGTTCGATTTAATACTGCTCTTGATACCTCCACCCCGTTTGCAACTTCAATTTGCTTCAACTTGATGTTTGAATATTGCACCTCAAGTTTTAAAACATCGTTTAAAGTTACAAGCTCGTTTTCGAGAAAATTTTTCGTGTCCGATAAATGAGCCTCTACAGCTATAAGATTTTCATCAATAAGTTTTTTTATTTGCTTGGTTTTATAAAAATTCCAGAAAGCAGTATAAATATTCATAGCTTCTTCATTAATTTCCTTTGAATATTCCGCGTCCACCGATGCTTTTATTAAACTGTTCATATTTTTAACTGATGTCAACTTAAAGCCCGTAAACAGCGGTTGTTGAAGTGTCAGCTTCAAAGTATATGTATCCAGAACCGGTTCCTGAATTTTTATCGGAGTCGGTAAAAAAGGTGTTACTATTTCAAAAGGAGGAATATCGCTCAACCTGCTGTAAACAGCGGAAAATTTTAACTGAGGGTAGAATTGAGATTTTATTTCATCAATCTTTGCATTGTTATAATCAACTTTAGCTTTTGATATTTTTAATGATTTACTATTGCTCAATCCAAGCTGAAGAGCATCTTTCAACGTCAATTTGTTCTGGGCATTTAATAATGCTGTAAGCATTATAAATAACATGATTACATTTTTCATTTTTTAATTCCTCAATAGTTATTCTTTACAAGATAAATAAAAACATTTTCGAGTGAAGGCGGAATTATTCGCTTATCTATTACTTTGAGCGAACTGCTTTCAAGTACATTTTCAATTGCAGGAAGATCAATCCCGGCATTTTCTGTAACTATATTCAGCCTATCACCATAAATCTGAACTTCGATTTTCAACTTTTCACTAATCAGTTTATATGCTTCTCTTACCGGCGAACAGATAATCTCAATTACGGACTTATTAATTGCAGTCTTAATATTCTTCGGTGTATCAAGACTGATTATTTTTCCTTTATTCATTAAAGCCACCCTATTGCAGCGTTCAGCCTCATCCATATAGGGAGTTGTTAAAAAAACAGTTACTCCTTCATTCTGAAGTTCGGAAAGAATTTTCCAGAAATCTCTTCTTGAAACCGGGTCAACACCGGTAGTAGGTTCATCCAGAAAAATTATTTTCGGCTTGTGAATAAGACTGCATCCAAGGGCAAGTTTTTGTTTCATTCCACCGGAAAGTCTATCTGCCAGCCTTTTACGGAATGGTTTCAACCGCGTAAACTCAAGCAGTTCATCCCTTCTTTCTTTGTAGTTCTTCACTCCGTGTATATCTGCAAAGAATTCAATATTCTCATCAACACTTAAGTCCCCGTACAAGCTAAACTTTTGTGAAAGGTAACCGATAGAATTTCGAAGCTCAGGCATTTCCGATTTAATGTTTTTGCCAAGCATAAACAGAGAGCCTTCTGTTGCATTTATTAATCCGCACAATATTCTGATTATCGTAGTTTTACCTGCACCATCCGGACCTACAAGCCCGAACATCTCTCCCCTTTCCACGCTAAAGCTTACATTATCCACTGCTTTTAGCTTATCGTAATATTTTACAAGATTCTCGATTCTAATTATCATTACGATTCAACCGATTAGTTTATTTTTATAACCGCATCCGCCGGCATTCCTGCTTTTAATTCAAACTGCGGATTTTCTATTTTTATTTTTACTGCGAATACAAGTTTGGTTCTCTCATCTTTCGTTTGAATATTTTTGGGTGTAAACTCAGCTTCCGGCGAAATGTAAATTACTTTTCCTTTGAATGATTTGTTTTTGAAAGCATCAACGGAAACATCAGCAGCTTGCCCGAGTTTTACTTTTCCAAGTTCTTCCCCTGAAACATATATAATTAGTTCCACCATACTTAAATTCGATACCTTAAATAATGAAGACATTGGAGTAACCATTTCACCCTTTTCAACAAACTTTTTAACTATAAAACCGGGAATAGGCGAGGTAACATAACTGTCTCGAAGATTCTTCCTAATTAATTCCTCGCTTGCTTTTGACTGCATATATCTTGCTTCAGCTTGTTTAATTTCTTCCGGACGGGCAAATGATTTTATTTTATTAAAGCTCTCTTTTGCCGAGCTTAGTTGTGCGTTCGCAAGTTCGTACCGTAATGCAGCATCTTCATACTGCTTTTTTGTAATTGACTTCGATTTATAAAGATTTTCAAATCTTTCCTTGTCAACAGCCGCCTGCTGAAAACTGATTTCCGCCTGCTTGAGAGTATTTTCAGTCTGTTTTATGTCCTCTTTTCTTGCACCGTTTTTTAATAACTGAAATTGATTTTCGGCTGCTAATGAGGCTGCTTCTGCTTGCTTTAGTTGAATAAGAAGGTTTTCCCTGTCGATTAACAAGATTGTATCGCCTGCATTAATTCGTTCACCTTCCTCGAACTTAATATATTTTATTTCACCCGCTGTTTTTGCACTTACGGTTATGTTAGTCGCTTCAATTGTACCTGATGCTTCAATACTGTTTCCATCTCCATTACCGCTGCAGCTGGTTAGGGCGATTAAAAAAGCCATACATGATAAAACTAAGAATATTTTCATTTTTTCACCTCTTCAGATTTTCTATAAAGTTCATTCCCTTTTGGAGTGAATATTCCGCTCATTAAAATCTCAAAAACCGATTCAAATGCCTGTTGAATCGAAAACTTATTGTTCATTATAAATTCGGGATTGACAACTCCGCGAACTGCCGAGATATAGATTGCCACTAAAATTTCAGCAGGCTGATTGACAATCACTCCTTCCTGCTTCCCCTGTTCTATCAATCTTGAAATGTTTGCCATTATAATATTTGTTCTAAATTCATCAATCTCTTTCCACAATTCAGGTTTATGTATCCTCATGTCGTTCAACAGATTTTCACCTATCCGTAGAGCAAATTGGCTGAAGAACTGAACCATTTTGAATAATTTTTCAACTGAATTAGCTTCATTATCGAATATTGCCGAGATTGTTGTTTTTGCATATTTTTTGTGCTCATTCACTACAGCATTTATTAACTCGTCTTTTGACCTGTAGTACTTATAAATTGTTTTTTTACTAATGCGTAAATCGGAAGCGATTTCATCCATTGTCAGTTTATAGAATCCATCTTTTAGGATTCTTTGATTAGCATATGTCAGTATCTTCTCTTTTTCTTTATTCTCTTTCATAAATCACCATAGAAACTATTTTCGTATATTTGGTTTCCAAACATAATACACGGAAACTAAAATGTCAAGAGTAGTTTCCATTGATTTGTGATTTTTATCATTATTGTTTTAAGCCTTGTATTATATTTTCAAATCAAGTTTGGTAAAAATATCTGTAATATGATATGCCTTCGTAACTTTTCCTAAAAAGGTTATGCGAAATGGAAAGAATATTTTCTCCATCAGCCAATAATGTTTTTTATTTTTTGTAATTATTAATATTTTTCATCAACAAATATCCGGTATTTTAGATGGAACTCTTGCTCTCAAAAACAGCCAAATATGTATCGCGTTTATTAAACGATAACTTAACTGAAGATTACCATTATCACAATCTTCAACATACAAAGGAAGTTGTAAAAGCAGCCGGTGAAATCGGTGAAAATGCAGGTTTTTCCGCTGAACAGCTTGAAGTTTTGCTTTTGGCTGCATGGTTTCATGATACCGGGATCGTTTTTGATTACTTTAATCACGAAGACAAGAGCATAGAAATATGCAATGAATTCCTTTCCAAAGAGAATTATCCTAAAGACAAAATAGAAACAGTTGCTTCAATTATAAATGCTACAAAGATGCCGCATAACCCGGTTTCTTTTTTCCATGAAGTTATTTGTGATGCTGATATTGCACATATGGGAAGAGAAGACTTTGCCGAGAAATCGGAACTGCTTCGCAAAGAGTGGGAAAGCATTAACGGCAGGGAATATTCCGATCATGATTGGCTGCAAATAAATATAGATTTCCTTGTTGAGAATCCGTTTTATACCGAATATGCAAAAAAGTACTGGAGTAGAAATAAAGAAAATAACTTAAAGAACTTCCAGGAAAGAATGAGAAGACTTTACAATAACGAAAACCGCACTATTTAAAGAATTAAGTTAGCAACGGAAAGTGTTGGGCGCAATTTGTTAAACTATTGTTGAGTGAAAGTATGAAAAAACTTATACTAATCCGTCATGCAAAATCGAGCTGGTCAAATTTTTCGCTTAATGACATTGACCGTCCCCTGAACAAACGGGGAAAGCGGGATGCACCTTTTATGGCTAAGTTGTTAAAAGAGAGAAATATAATTCCCGATCTACTAATCTCATCACCTGCGAAAAGAGCGTTCTCAACAGCTAAGTTCTTCGCTGAGGAGTTTAATTACCCGAAAGAGAAAATTGCTATTAAACAGTCAATTTATGAATCTTCGGTAACTGACTTTTTATACATCCTTAAAGAAATTGAGGATGCAAAACAAGTAGTGTTTCTTTTCGGACACAACCCTGCAATAACTCTGTTTACTGCTTTCCTTTCAGGAAGAGACCCTGGTAATATTCCGACTTGCGGAATTGCCGGTTTGGATTTGTTAGTTGAAAGCTGGAGCGATCTTAACGAAAAGAGATGTGAACTCAAATTTTATGAATACCCGAAGATGTACTCGATATAAATTTAATTTCTTTTTTATGAGGCTGTGATGAAATATTTGGTTTTAATTCTGTTTTGTATTTTGATTCTAACAGTGAATGGTCCTGGACAGACAATCAAAGGAGAACTGCTTAAAGCACAAGATAATATAACCATTGTAAAAGTGTGGGGAGATCACCAGGAAAGAGGTTACGCTCAGGGATTCTTATTAGCCGAAAAAATCGAATCAATTATTAAAAACTATATCTTCCCGAAGTTTGGCGGATCGTTAAGTTACGCAAAATCCGTTCTTTCAGATACAGCGAATTTTAAAATTGACTCTGCTTATATTGAAGAGGCTAAATCAGTTGCACAAGGAATGGCTGATGCCGGTTATACCGGTTACGATTATATCGATGTACTTGTAGCTAATTCACTGCTTGATTTATCAGGTATTCTTAGTGAAGATTTCGACATTGACTTCAAGTTAGGTTGTTCAAGTTTAGTGAGCTGGGGAGATGCGACAATTGGCACTTCTCTCAACGGAAAGACGGCAATATCACGCCATCTTGACTGGGAGGTAAACCAGTATTTAATAAACAACCAAACAATTGTAATTCATATCCCTTCTGAACCGGATGAACAACCATGGATAATGGTTGGATTTGCAGGGCAGATAGCTGTGTTATCCGGATTTAATGAATCCGGTGTATCGGCATTCCAGCATGTACTTTCGGGAATCAGCGGTAATGCTACTAGCGGGAAAGAGTATATCCCCATCTGGTTTGCATTAAGAAAAGGATTGGAGACCAAAGACTTTAATAGTGATGGTAAAAATAATACTGAAGATATAAAAGACGCGCTTCTAACGAGCCAGAACGGCTTCGCAGCTTGTTGTATTATTTCGTCTGCTGCATCATCAACAAACATTCACGATAGCCTGATTGCTCTTGTATCCGAAGTTACACATACTGCCCCCTATCATACTTTCAGATGCAATTCATACGACGACATGATACCGGGTGACAATTTATACGCTGCTAATAGTGCAATAGCAAGAAACAATGTTAGGCAGTATTGCTCAAGGTATTATTCGCTTGCCGGAGCAATTGAAACAGGAGTAAATATCGACTCTCTTAAAAACTGGACATTATTAAGAGATTACTCAAGAGCACCCGGAATAAATATTCAGTTTATGCAAGTAATCCCGGAGTTAAACACGTTTAAAATATCAGGGTACAAATCATCATCTCCGGCTTATGCAGTTACTCCATATATCTACAAATTGGATACTCTTTTCCAAATACCGACGCATATCGAAGATAAAATAATGCCCGTTGATAATTATAAACTATTCCAAAATTACCCGAATCCTTTCAACCCGGTTACCACTATTACATTTTCAATTCCCCAAGACGGGAAAGTAGAGTTAAAAGTATATGATGTACTTGGTAATGAAGTTGCAACACTTGTAAATGAATACAGGGAAGCTGGAAGCTATAAAGTCGGGTTTAACGGAAGTACTTTGTCAAGCGGAATTTATTTCTATACACTATCTGCAGGTAGTTTTATTGAAACGAAAAAGCTGGCAATTCTTAAATAGTATTCGTGTTTATTCGTGGTATTCGTGGTACTGTTTTTTGCCACGAATGGCACTAATGTTCACAAAAGAGTAATTGATACGAATATCGTTAATCTCTTTTCCAGGAATTCCTTATATTTATTTAGATATTAAAAGATAGTTGTAATTAATGACTGTAAATAAATTGATCGTCTTTTCCGGTGTAATAGTATCGGTTTTGTTTCTTTTCTACTTCGGCTTCCTACATAAAATGGCTCGAGATGCAAAGCGCCTTCTTGTCGCAGGAATGTTTGTAGCATTTTATCTGTTCTTATACGATTTCGTATTTTATTCGGGACATATACAATTCGCAATCTGGTTATACCTTCTTTGGTTTCCTCTGGTTTTCTCTATCTATCCTATAATTTATCACTATTTGATTTATGCTACAAATGATTCTAACAAAAGGATTATGGTCAAAATTTTTACAATTCAACCGGTTGTTATTTTCTTTATCATTTTACTATTTTATATGCCCCTGAATACTGCTGAGAAGATAGAGTTTATTAAAACTGATTTCTATTCATTTTCAAATCATACCTATAGTTTTGCCTGCTTTCAGTTTCTAATCTACACTCTATACTATTTACAGTTTATAATTTTCATATCTATATTTATCAGACTTTATCTTATAAATAAAAAAAGAGAGAAAGTATCAAACACAAAATTCTTTTTTTTGCCGTGGTGGTTGTTTGTTCTAATTGCAGCTATTATCATTTATGAATTGATGTACATTGTATTAATTCTTTACAATGTAAATACTACTACAATTGAACCATTGTCTAACTTGCTTTTTTTACTCTTTTTAGGATTTCTTGCTATTAAGCATGATGAAATGATAATTAACTCTAAACTCGAAAGAGTTAATATAAAAACCGGAGGTTTTTCTGATAAAAAAGATATCGATGAAAACACTTCCACTGAAGTTATGAGAGATTTTGAAAACTTAATCATTATCCAAAAATTATATAAAAATCCGGGGCTAAAATTAGAGCACATTGCAAAGAAAATGCATTTGCCGATTAAAAAACTTTCTTCTATTATAAATCAAACTACAGGTAAGGATTTCTCCAATTATATTAATAGTGTCAGAATTGATGATGCTAAAAAATTAATAAAAGAACAAACCGGAAAAACAAGAATAGAAAATATATATCTTGAAGTCGGGTATCACACAAGAAGCACTTTCAACAGAGCATTTAAGTTACACACCGGGAAAACCCCATCAGAATTCATGAAAGATATTCAATAAACTGAAAAAGTTGTTGCAAATCGGAATTTGCAACAAACCAAACTTGACTTTACACAAGCAGTTTCTTTTCATACAGATATCGTTTTTTCTTTTTTTTTGGAGGCAATTAAAATGAATTCTCATTTCTCAACTATTTTGATTCTTTCTTTAGTTCTTCTTTCAGATTTTTCTTTTGGGCAATTCACATTTGTACGAAATACCGGTACAGATACATCCGACGAAAGAGGATCTGAGATTATTATCACTTCCGATAATCATTTTGTCATCGTAGGAACGACAAAACCTCTTAACGAAAACGACCAGAGTATTTTTTTATCTAAATATACTACTGACGGTCAACTTGTTTTCACAAATATATTAGAATCCGTCCATCACGAAGATGCCAGAAGCGTAATCGAATTAAATGGTGGTGGCTATATAATAGCTGGAATGACTAAAGAACTCGATCCACAAGGTGATTGGTTGATTCTAAGAACCGATCCTAATGGAAATATTATCTGGAAAAGATTTTTAGGAGATGTTGGAGCAGATGTTCCCAGAAAAATTCTTTTACTTGGAGATGGCAACTTTGTTGTTGTCGGTCAAGTTTATGGTAAACTTGCTGTTGTCCCTAAAGATTATGACGGGTACTTCTTAAAGGTAAGTCCAAACGGTGATTTTCTTGATCATTATGTTATTCCTGAAAACAAAAGAGAATACATAACCAATGCTTGTTTATCTTTGGACGGAGGCATTGTTGCCTGTGGTTTTATAAAGCATGCAACTCAAAACCGATATGAAATGTTTGCTTACAAGTTAAAAGCCGACTTTAACCAAGGGTTTACAGAAACTTATTCTTTTGAGAAAGAAACAAGAGCTAATTGTATAACTCAACTTGAAAACGGGGAATTCATGATTGCCGGTTATTATGATGTTGAAGGGAATGGTTACTACTTAGATCCGATTGTAATTAGAATAAATCCAGAAGGAGACATGCTTCGGTCAACCCGTTTATTTACACTACGAAACGATAAATTCCTTGATATAAAACAGCGTAAAGACGGTAGAGTGATAGTTGCAGGTAACTCAACCAAATATATGGTTTCAGGTGCATCTTCCAGTGCCGGCGTCTGGATTTTAGATACAAACGGAGTATATCTTTCCAGAAACGTTTTCGGATCAAGATCTAATCATAGTTCGGCAACTAGTTTCAAAATCAACAATGATACTTCTCTTATCTTAACTGGATATGGTAATATTAAAAACAATTATAGTGCAAGTACCGGTTTTTATTACTATGATAACGCAATTGTTGCCAAAACGGATACAACAGGTTCCCATCAAAATATTCTAAGTACAAAACCGGGTCTTGATTTTGGGCTTGTTCCGGTAGATAGCTGTAAACAAGATACTATGTTTATAATTAATAACGGATTCCATGATCTAAGTTATTACGTATATTTAAGCGGGACGAATCCTACCGGTGTTTTTAATCTGAATGAAGGATTAACCCAAATTGATACAATTAATTCAGCTGATACAATTAGAATAATAGGGAATTATACACCAAATGATATTCGAAAGGATTCGGGATACTTTTATTTTAAGTATCAATTAGAAGGAAATACACCAAATCTTCAAATCGCCTATACTTTGAAAGGTGAAGGAGTAGAATCCAGTATTCCTGTTGAACTTATTTCTTTTACCGGTTTTTCTCAGAATAATGATATCATCCTTAACTGGCAGACAGCAACAGAAACGAACAATGCCGGTTTTGAAATTCAGGAAAAAATCAACGGAGGTGAGTATGCTTCAATTGCATTTGTAATAGGTTCAGGTACTTCTACCAAAATAAATAACTATACTTACAAAATAACTAATTTAACTCCCGGTATCTATCTATATCGATTAAAACAGGTTGACCTTGATGGCTCAACCAGTTATTCTAATGAAATTCATGTTAAAACAGTTTCTCCATTAGTATTTAATTTATTCCAAAATTACCCGAATCCTTTCAACCCGGTTACCACTATTACATTTTCAATTCCCCAAGACGGGAAAGTAGAGTTAAAAGTATATGATGTACTTGGTAATGAAGTTGCAACACTTGTAAATGAATACAGGGAAGCTGGAAGCTATAAAGTCGGGTTTAACGGAAGTACTTTGTCAAGCGGAATTTATTTCTATACACTATCTGCAGGTAGTTTTATTGAAACGAAGAAGCTGGCTATTCTTAAATAAATATTAGTGTTCATTCGTGTTATTTGTGGCGCTTTTTTTTGCCACGAATGGCACTAATGTTCACAAATCAGAAATTGATTGATTTAGTTCGAAAAAGTTAATCACGTTTACTATTGGGAATTGCAATAAAAAACTTACTTCCAGCACCCGGCTTGCTTTCAACCCAGATACTCCCCTTGTTTTTCTCCAAAAACTCTTTGCATAAATTTAACCCCAATCCTGTACCTGCTTCTTTTTTTGTCCCGAATGTAGAAATGTGATTTAACGGGTCGAATAACTTGTCGAGTGTGTCTTTCT
>DAIRET010000299.1:0-2055 GCA_036795455.1 Ignavibacteriaceae bacterium | reverse complement strand
ATAATTCCGGTAAGAGTTTTGTTGATAGTAAGAAGTTAATGCTTCTGAAGTAATTTATGCGAGCCGGTAGATTTATCTGCCGGCTCTTTTTTTATCCAATAATATTTTAATTTAAACTTGACTTTTACCTTTGATAAGTATAAATTTTCGCCATGAAAAGTAGAATTTTTGTAATATTAGCTTTATTGATGGCTACATCTGCTATCGGCGGTGCTTTTTTTGATTATTTCCATGCTAAAAGCGAATCGGATAATATCAAATTAGAGTGGAAAACCGGAGATGAACTTAACTTAAAACAGTTTGTTGTTGAAAGAAAAAGCATCAATGGAGATTTTCTACCAGTTACTACAATTCAACCTAAAGGAAGTAATTCTTACTATTCTTATGTAGATGAAAATGCTTATAAGCCAAATAATGTAGTGTTCGTTTACAGAATTAAAATATTAGACTACGACAACACATTCTCATACTCCAAAGAAATAACCGTAACCCATGGTGTTTCCGGTATAAAACGCACCTGGGGCAGTATAAAAGCAATGTTCAGGTAAAACCCGAACATACTCCTTTTATTTATTCCCTCTCATTACTTATCTTTCGCTTTCAATTTTAATTTAGTCTTAATGAAGAAACTCTATCTTCTTTTAATTTCATTATTTATTTTCGGTTGTGCTGGTTCGGGCAGGTATTCCGATGATGTTTCTACGGATAGGTACAAATTCGACTCTCCTGTTGTAAGGGTACTGCTTGGCAGTTATACCAAACCGTATTCATTTTTAATTACAACTGAAACCGACTTAATTATTGATAACAGAAGAACAGCAGTATTAAAAAAAGGAAATAAAATAAACCTCTCCTCAAGCGGTTCCATAGTTGAAGCAGAAATAGGAAAAAAAGTTTTTTCGGGTAAAAGCCTTATCTTCCTGCCAGCTCAAAAAAATAACTATGTTACATATGGCACTCTCCCCTACCGCGGAACTATCGAGTTTAAAAATGATAATGGAAAACTCCTTGTAATTAACCGGGTATCAATAGAAGATTATCTAAAAGGAGTACTACCGGTTGAAATGGGAGTAAAGAATAATCCCGACTATTTTGAAGCATTGAAAGCATTTGCGATTACTGCACGTACTTTTGCACTGAAGAAACTCGAAAGAAAATCTACTCACTTTGACTTTTATGCTGATACAAGAGATCAGGTTTATAAAGGAGTCAAGTTTGAAACCAGGGATGACATTGATGCAGTAAACACAACTAAAGGTATGGTGTTAAAGTATAACTCGGTTCTTGCAACAGTTTTTTATCACTCATCATGCGGCGGAGTACTTGAAGATGCCGGTAATATTTTCTCTTTTTCAACTAATCTCCCTTATCTAAACTCAAAAAGTGACGGCAATCCGCCGAATTGTTCAATTTCACCATCATTTGCATGGAAGGAAGAATATTCAACTGATAAGGTGGGTGAATTTTTAATCTCTGCAGGCTACATGAAATCCTATACAGAAATAATCGACATGAGAATTAAAAGTACATTCTCTTCCGGCAGAGTATCTGAGCTTGCGATAAAGTTATCTAATAATGAAACAGTAATTATAGGGGCAAAAGAGATTAGAAACGTTTTTAGAAGAACCGATAATAACGGAATACTTCGCAGTCTTTTATTCAATATTGAACCAGTATATGATAAAGAAAAATTATTAAAAGTTGTTTTCACCGGCAACGGAAACGGACACGGCGTAGGATTTTGCCAGTGGGGTGCAATGGCTCTATCTAAAAAAGGTGAGAAATTCAGAGACATTTTAAACTTATATTTCCCTCATACACAGATAACAAAGGCATATGATTAATTATAAATACCCGGTTTACCTTGCTTCCAAATCTCCAAGAAGAAAGAAACTATTAAAACTGCTCAACTTTGATATAAAATTAGTCTCTTTCTCGTTTGAAGAATACAATAATTCAGACCTAAAACCTTTTCAGTTGGTAAAAAAACTTTCGTATGAGAAACTTGAAGCAGCATTAAAACAATCAGGCACGGCAGTTGACGGCCTGACCTCA
>DAIRET010000298.1:0-2057 GCA_036795455.1 Ignavibacteriaceae bacterium | reverse complement strand
ATGAAGGCATGATATGTTCACTTTATTAAAAACCGTTAATTTTTTCCTGCTATTCATGCACTTTACAATGGTAATAAGTGCACAGAATAATGTAATGGTAGAGGTTCACTTAAAAGATGGACAAATTAAGTATTTCGATGAAATCGGTAGAAGTCCCAACATGGATGGTCAGATGATGAAAACTTTTCTTGCTGATGCCGGTAAAGGGAGGTTTCATCTTCATATGGATAAATTGTCGGAAGTTACTTTCAAAGAGAAGACAGAAAAAAGTATAGTCGCTGATGTTTTATTAATAAGTGGGGCACAAAAAACATTCGAATTGCAGCCTGGAATTTTGTTCTGTAAAAAGGGAGATGAGGGTACATATTTAGATATCATGGACTTAAAAAAGATTTACTTTATCAAATTGAATTAAAAGACAAAAACGGTTTTCAGCTATTTTAAAAGTAATAACTTCTTTATATCAACCGAGTTGTTTATTGTTAGT
Source organism: Ignavibacteriaceae bacterium (assembly GCA_036795455.1). GTDB lineage: Bacteria > Bacteroidota > Ignavibacteria > Ignavibacteriales > Ignavibacteriaceae > DAIRET01. The sequence goes on along the minus strand of DAIRET010000298.1, from coordinate 1,570 downwards.
CTGTAAAAGTATACTCCCGAAGGATAACCGGCAGCATTCCATTGGACTTCATAAGTACCGGGAGGCTTTGCTTCATTTAATAAGGTAGTTACTTCTCTGCCAAGAATATCAAACACTTTCAGAGTAACGACCTCTTCCCTACCACTTTCCTGGAACAATCCTCCTGATTTGGTTTGGAGTGAGGTTGGAATCGTAAACTTAATAGTTGTTACCGGGTTAAACGGATTCGGAAAATTTTGATACAACCGGAATTCTTTTTCATTCAAATCACCGGATTCGACGGAAGAGATTGAAATAAGCTTCCCTTGTTCTATAGAATAAACCACTTCTTTATTACGACTGATTGAATACCGCAGATTGTTCATTGCTACAACCTGTCGCGGTGCAATACTACTACTCGCTCTATAAACCGATGAATCAACTTTATTGCAGTTCCTTGCATCAACAACAATAAACGGGATTGAACCGTTGCCGCTTATTGTTTTATTGCTACTGTTTAGAATTAACCTATCGGCAGAATCCAAATAAAACCCAAGCCGTTTCCGGTTAAGCATTAATCCCCACAGTAAAGCGGAAGTTCGGTTCTCGTAGTAATCGCTGTTTTCAAAAATGCGCGGTTGAAAAATAAGATCACCGAAAACATCCAACCCGGGATTATTTGTCATTCTTCCCCTATACGATGCATATAAATCCGAATCAAGATTATCTATGTAAAATGACGATGCTGTTTTACCTGTATTCCCTAAGAAAAAGATTGGTGTACTATTTTTTGTTTTTTCGTAGAAGGAAAGTCCCAGCAAATTCAATGTATCCCTAAGAGAACTTAAAACAGCAAGTGAATCTCCGCATAAAATAATTGAAGTTGCATTATTAACTTTTTGAACAGACAAAGGATCATTTAACAAGGATTCATTCAGCAAAAGAATTTCATGAGAATAGTTCTGTCCTGATAAATAGCCGGTAATTAAAGTCAAACTGCTTTGATAACCGGGATGTGAGATAACCAAAAGATTGTTACTATTTGTGCTGTTTAAGAATGCCGGGAGATTAGAATTAAGATTCATGTTCACTGCATTTGTGCCGGTCAAATAAAAATCAGTTACAGGATAATTCCACTCCCTTAGGGTATCAACTTCCTTTGCCGTCGGCGGGATATAACTTATTTTTCTGTTTACAAAATCATAAGACCAATTTGCAGTTAGTTGATCGCATTTAAGATTATCAATTACATAACCTGCAGCATTAGTACTGAAAGTTGTACTCTCATCCTTTTGAAAAAATGCAACTGCACCGCTTCCCATTACGGTTCCTATCCCGGTTGAATCAATACAGATAGCGGTTCTATCATCAATTCCTACTCCAAGAATATCAACACCGAAATTAACAGCGGATTTAAATACCATTGCTATTAACCTGCCGAATCTTCCCCGCTCAATGAAGTGTGTATCAAAAAGCGTATTGGGAACAAGTTTAAGAAATGTAGTATCAATATCAATTAAACTACCGAGCGGGTTACTCAATCCATCTTTCGATGTTGCCGAACCATTCTTTGCAGTGTAATTAAACTCAC
>DAIRET010000098.1:6974-10694 GCA_036795455.1 Ignavibacteriaceae bacterium | reverse complement strand
GCTTGCAATTGATGTTAACACAAAACGCCCGAAAATTGTTGACGGGCTTTATACCGGGATCTTCAAACATTTAAAGGATAAACACGCTTTAAATGAACCACCCGAAAAACTGTCCCAACAAAAAGCGGGAGAAGAATTTATAATAAATACTACTTACTTTGATATTGATTTGAACAAACACGTAACATCATCCCGCTATATAGATTGGATGATGGATACCTTCCCGGTAGACTTTCATAAAAACAACTACCCGTGGAAGATATCCATCAATTACATAAAAGAAACTATGCCCGGAGAAAAAATTCTATTATTAAGAACCCAACCGAATGAAAAGGACTTCCTTTTCGAAGGTTTTCACTCAAGCAGTTCCAACTCTGCTTACCGCGGAAAATTAGAATTTTAAAACAACAACCGGTTTAATATTTTTTCCACCTAAAATTTTCAATTTGCCAACGTCCCCAGTCAGTAGTTTGAGAGGCATAGAAAGAATTATCTGTATTAGAAAAAATCACTTTCTCCGAATAATCATCATCATATACACTTGCCAATTTTATTGATTTCTCATTGGAATACAGATCAATAGCAGTTCCCCGTGGAACTGCAAAATACTCTCCCGAAGGGGATATATCAAAAACTCCATTAGAATTTCCACATGGAATAGATTTGATTATTGAACCTGTATTTACATCATAGGTAACGATATTATTTGAATTTATTCCATATACATATTGCCCGTCTTTACTAAAGAAAGCACTTGTTGCATTATCCGATCCGGAAAGTGTTTTTACTATATTTCCTGAAGGTATGGCACGAATTTCCAGACTACTATTACTTCCGTTACAAACTAAATAATCACCATCATTTGATAGACTTAATTCCGTTACATGTCTATTTGTAAATATCTCATTAACGTAAGTTAGACTTGACATACTCAGAACATAAAGCACATTACCGATAGGGAAAATCAAATATTTACCATCTTTTGTAAAATCCATTTTTGCCGGAATGTTGCCTCCTAAATAAAGATTCAACAAAGTATCACCGGTTTCGCAATCCCAAATAAATAATCTTTTCGTTGACCAAATTGCCGCTGCATATTTCCCGTTTTCAGATACCGCCATTACACCCGGATTATTATAATATAAGATTGAATCCATCGGAGGAAGTGATTTAATTAAATTACCGCTAACTGCATCAAAAAGCTGAACTGTAAATCCATTAAGACGAACGCCCGCAGCAATTTTTGTTTTATTATCGTACATGCAAAAACCATTAATATAACCAGCCAAATGAACATTATTTATCTTCGTAATTTCCAATGTATAAACCAACTTAACCAATGGAGAGGCGAGCGAACCTGTATTTTTTGTAACAATACTTACACGGTACTCATAAATCAAGGAAGTATCAACATTATCGATGAACTCTTTGTTCCCGGAACTAATAAGTACGCTGTCCCAGTTCCCGGAGTTTACTCGCCTTTCTATTTTATAACCCTTCACAAAAGTACAATTGTCTTTCCATGTAAGTTTAATACTATTAGCAGATAATTCTTCCATGTTAATATCCCATGGAGGTTTGATAGTAAATTTTATTCCCGGATAAGTTATATAATCACTCATTTTAACCCCTTTATATGCACATACTCTAAAATAATACTCTGTATTATTCTGAAACGAATAGTAAATTGTATCGGAAACGGAATTCGCAGGAACTGTTTTAATAGTTGAAAGCATATACGAAGGATTAGTAGACATTTCGATTCTATAGCCGTCTTCAATTACGCAATCATCTTTCCATGTTAAAACCGCTGCCGAGTCGCCTAAAAGTTGAACCGTAAACTCCAAAGGATGATTTAGCGGGGCGTTTACTTTGCTGACATTTGAATAACCGCTATATCCCTTTGCTGATTTTGCACGTACTCTAAAATAAAAACTGTCTTCAAGGTTGAAGTTACCTTTAATAATCTTTTGGGTTACACTCGAATCCGCTTCTGCAACTTTAACAAAATCAGCGTCATTAACCGCCAGCTCAATTTCAAACCCGGTTTCGTAATTGCAGTTATCTTTCCAGTTCAGTTGAACAGTTGTATCCGATTTGATTTCGGCTGTTAATTCACTCGGCATAAATCGATAGACTAAAACAGTCTTTTTTGCCGATGTATATACTTTACCGTTATTATCAACTGCCTGCGCATAAATAACATGGCGGGTTCCGTCAGCAGAGTTTCTTACATCCCAAAAGTATTTACTTTCACGCATTGGTAAATAATACTGCTGACGCAACAGTGAATCAATATATAACCTTACTGTATTAAAACCTTTATTTGCATCAATTGCAATTCGAATGGTAGTGGTATCGGGGACTGTGGCTTTATCTTTAGGGTTTAGAATATCTATGCTCATATTAAAAACTGTGGGCATATTAACCGGCAATTCTTCAAGACAACCGGTAAGCAAAAAAAGGAAAAAAGAAAAAACAATAACGACAAAAAAAGATTTCATATTTTCGACTCCTTTTATTAAATATTGAAATAGACGTACAAATATTAATTCATCCGATTTAAATATACAAATCATAAATATTTCTCCGGACGGGGTCTAAACTTTCCCCTTATACTTTCGATAATGCCAACGAAATAGAACTATTATGTGGCGGTCTGCCGGTTATTCCTAGCTGGCAGCTCAATGAAAAGATTTAATTATTATTAGTTAAGAAGGAGATATTTTATGCTTGACAATTTAAAAATAGGGAAAAAACTTGCGGTTGGTTTTTCGGTCGCTTTGATATCATTATTGATGGTTGTTTATTTTTCTTTAACGGGGGTTTCTTCAATTGAAACAGAATTAAAAACCATTAATCATGATTTATTCCCCAAAACCATTTGGGCAAATCAAATTATCAGCCAGGTGCATGTGAGTAAAGAAATATTGAGAAATATGTATTTGGCTCCAGATTTAGCAACAAGAGAAAGAGAAAAAGAAAGAGCTATGGAGGCAACGAGAATTGTCAACGCAATGGCTGATTCTTTAGACAGAACCCTCACCACAGATGAAGGGAAACGTTTGTTTGCCCGCTTTGTTGATATAAGAAAAAACCAATATGCTACGGCAAGACAGCGTTTTTTTAATGAACTTGAAAGCGGGAATATGGAAGCTGCAAATCAAATTTTATTCAGCGACTTAGGTGAAGCAGAAAGAAACTATGTAAAAGCGGTTGAAGAATTAGCAGATTTAGCTGCTTCTTTAATGTATAAAGGAGGGGAGGAAGCTGAAGCAACAGTGGGGACAACAAATACAATTTTACTTGTGGTTACACTTTTAGCGATAATTTTTGTTCTCGCTTTTGGTTATACTGTAACAATAGGAATTACAAAACCTGTTGAAGAGGTAGCCGGTAGAGTACAGCAGCTCCAAAGTGTTTGTATTAAAAACCTCGGTGAGGGATTACAATCTGTTGCAAAAGGTGATTTTTCAAGACGACTTGAAAAATCGACTCAACTACTTAACTTTAACCGTAAAGATGAAATCGGCGATATGGCTGCCACTATCGACAAAATGATTCTTCAATCACAAGGTGGAATTGATGCGTATGAAGTTGTAAGAGCAACTGTTGGAGAGTTAAGCAATGAAACAGGTAAACTTATTGAGGCAGGCAGAGAAGGCAAACTCGATACAAGAGGCGATGCCCATAAATTCGACGGCTCCTACAAAGAAATTG
>DAIRET010000098.1:0-6874 GCA_036795455.1 Ignavibacteriaceae bacterium | reverse complement strand
AAACTCGATACAAGAGGCGATGCCCATAAATTCGACGGCTCCTACAAAGAAATTGTTGAAGGCTTTAACGGTGTTCTTGATGCGGTTATTTTACCGATACAAGAAGGTGCAAGAATGCTGAATGTTTATGCTTCGGGCGATTTTAGGGATAAAATCAAATCACAGTATAAAGGAGATCATCAGCTTATTGTCGACAGCATAAATAAACTTGGTGAATCAATCGGTGAAATATTGATGCAAGTTACCGAAGCAGTTCAGGCAACCGCATCCGCAGCAAATCAAATCTCGTCGGCAACCGAAGAGATGGCAGCAGGCAGCCAGGAACAGGCATCACAAACAACCGAAGTGGCTTCGGCTGTTGAAGAAATGACATCTACAATTCTCGAAAACACAAAGAATGCTTCATTTGCAGCTGATGCTTCCAAGAGTTCTGCGGTTCAGGCAAAAGAAGGAGGCGAAGTTGTCGGTGAAACAGTTAAGGGAATGAACCGGATTGCTGAAGTAGTATCGCAATCGGCAGATGCAATATTCACACTCGGACAAAACAGCGACAAGATCGGTGAGATTGTCCAGGTAATCGACGACATTGCAGACCAAACAAATCTACTTGCATTGAACGCCGCAATTGAAGCTGCAAGAGCAGGCGAGCAGGGACGTGGTTTTGCTGTAGTAGCAGACGAAGTTAGAAAGTTAGCTGAAAGAACCACAAAAGCCACAAAAGAAATTGCTATGATGATAAAACAAATTCAAAAAGATACAGGTGGTGCAGTCGAATCAATGAAAAAGGGGACAGCTGAAGTTGAAGCTGGCAAAACCCTTGTAAATAAAGCCGGTGAAATGCTGAAAGAAATGATTCAAAGCAGCCAGAAAGTTACCGATTCGGTAATCCAGGTTGCAGCAGCAAGCGAACAGCAGTCAGCCGCATCCGAGCAGATAAGCAAAAACCTTGAAGCCATTAGCAGTGTAACACAGGAATCAACTGCCGGAATTCATCAGGTTGCAAGAGCCGCAGAAGATCTGAACAGACTTACAGTCAATCTTCAGGAACTTGTATCCAGCTTCAAGATAAATCACTCCGGGAGTGATCTTGCAGTACGGACAAGCAGGAAGTTAATTAATAAATAAAACTTATCACAAAATAAATCCGTAAGAGATTCCCCGTTAAGCCCTGCTTAACCGGCGGAATCTCTTTATTTAAGCACAATTCCAACGTGTTAAAAAAATCACAAAACAGCTCTAAACTTTTTCTGAAAAAATTCGATAATAAGATACGTTCCCGTATTTGTACTCAACCGGAAACAATGATTAATGGGGATTTTTGTTCAAGAAAATAACGGATTATTTCTTAAAACTAACGAGGTTGTTATGTGTACTTCTAATACCAAATGGCTTAGCCGGTTATTACTGTTCTTTTTTCTAATTTCAGTAACCGTCTATGCAAACCATTCTTCACCTGTACTTGCAGGCGAGGAAGATTATCTTGCTTTTGCCCCCAAAATGCCGGAACCGGTTGGCGGGCTTGAAGCAATTGTTAAAAAAGTTGTTTATCCTTCTTTGGCAAAACAGCAAAATGTGCAGGGAAAAGTTTATCTTCTTGTTTATGTAAATGAAAAAGGAGATGTAGACGACGTAAAGGTTGTTAAGGGAATCGGAATGGGATGCGATGAGGCGGCTATTACAGCTGTTAAAAAGCATAAATTCACACCCGGACAGGATAAAGGTCAAAACGTAAAAGTGAAATTGTCAATTGCACTAACCTTTAAAATAAGTTGAGAGGGATTTTGAAATGATGAAAAACCTAAAGTTTGTTACTAAACTACAAATATCTTTTGGGGTGATAGCGCTGATATCTACAATCATTGCATTGTTTAATCTTAGCGTACTGAATAGTCTTGATGATACCAAGTCAAGCATTTATGAAGAATATGTTAATCCTACTAACACGATAGATAAAATATATTCTCAATATAAAGAAATGCAGTTTGTTCTGCTGAAGTTTTCAATACCGGTTTTTGCCGATGAAACCGGAAATAACGTTGCATTAATCCAGGATTATAAAGGCAAAATCGATACTGAATTCGAAACTTTAAATACGGCAGACTTCAATGAAGAAATTAAAGTAACTATTAACGAGATTGCCGAGATCTGGAAAAATTATAAGAATGTTGTTGCAGATGCAATTTTAAGTGCCGGTGCAACTCAAGATTTCGAAATGGCTGCTATTATAGCCAGCACTTCGGGTGAAGAAACAGGCAAACTTATAAACCAAAAGTTTGACGAAATTAAGAAAACATTAACAGGGAACTCAGATAGGCTTAATGCTTCTTATGACGATGCAACTTCTTTTGCATTTAACTTTATTGTAATAGGTATGATTGCGAGTGCTGTTGTGTTCTTTCTTTCTGTGTTTAAAATTGCGCCTTCTCTGGTAAAACCGCTGAAGAATATGCAAGATGTGATAACCGGATTTTCCTTAGGTGATTACGGTGTTTCTATCAACACAAATACAAAAGATGAATTCGGACAGGTAGCACAAAGCCTTAGAAAATTGAAAGAAGCACAACTTAAAAAGATTGAACTTGCAATTAATATATCGGATGGAATCTTTGAAGAAGTGGAGGAAGCTTCGGATAAAGATGAACTTGCAAAAGCTTTCAACAAAGAAGTGGAGATTATTCGTACTCTGCAAGAAGAGATACTAAGAATAATTGATGAGAATAAAAACGGCAATTCAAAGTACCGTGGAAATTCAAACAAATTCCACGGTAACTGGAAAAGTTTTATTAACGGAATAAATGAAACACTTGATGTAGTCTCCGAACCTATAGCCGAAGGCGTAGCCGCACTTGAAAAAATTGGGAACGGCGACCTTACTTTCAGAATTGAGAAAGATTATAAAGGCGATCATCAATTAATAAAGAACAGTATCAATAGAACGGCAGATGCGTTATCAAAAGCAATCTACGAACTTAAAGGAGCAGTTCAGGCAACAGCAAGCGCCGCAAGCCAGATCTCTTCAAGCTCGGAAGAAATGTCTGCCGGAATTGAAGAGCAAAGCTCTCAAACATCCGAGATTGTTGTTGCGGTAGAGCAAATGACAAGAACAATTCTCGACAACACCGGGAATGCAACTGCCGCTGCTAAAATTGCAAAGGAATCGGGCGACAAAGCTAAAGACGGTGATAAAGTAATTGACGATACTGTTCAAGGAATGAACCGGATTGCAGATGTAGTTAGAAAATCCGCCGATACCGTTTTTACGTTAGGTCAAAACAGTGATAAAATCGGTGAGATTATTCAAGTTATCGATGATATAGCTGACCAAACAAATCTTCTTGCTCTTAATGCTGCAATTGAAGCTGCAAGAGCCGGTGAACAAGGAAGAGGGTTTGCGGTTGTTGCAGACGAAGTTCGTAAACTTGCCGAACGAACAACAAAAGCAACGAAAGAAATCGCTTCTATGATAAAGACGATTCAGAAAGACACTTCGGATGCAGTTAAATCGATGGAAATCGGTACTAAAGAAGTCGAAAACGGTAAACAGCTTGTAGGTAAAGCTGGTTCAATGCTTGGTGAAATAATTGATGGAAGCCAGAAAGTAACGGATGTTGTAATTCGTGTTGCCGATGCAAGCGAAAAGCAGTCGCTTGCTTCCGAGCAGATAAGCAGAAATATTGAAGCAATCAGCACTGTAACCCAGCAATCAACTGCCGGTGTTCACCAGATTGCAAGAGCTGCCGAAGATTTGAGCCGTCTAACTGTAAATTTGCAAGATTTGATCGGAGTGTTTAAAATTCAGTCCGGTAAATATGTAGAAAGTTTGGACAACAAGAATTTGTTATATAATTGAAATATGAAATTCTAAGATGAAAGGAATGGAAATGAAAAAAGAACATGAAGGAAAAACCGACAGCTCCGAAATTCTTCAGCTTGTCAGTTTTAAAATAGGAGATGAAGAATTCGGTATAGATATACTAAGGGTTCAAGAAATCAATAAAATGACCCAGATAACCAAAGTTCCGAACGCTCCCTTTTTTGTTGAGGGCGTAATCAACCTGCGCGGAAGAGTAATCCCTATTATAGAACTAAGAAAAAGACTGGGAATAGAGAAGAAAGAATACGATAAGAATACAAGAATTATCGTTGTTGAAATCAGTTCCAAAACTATCGGTTTCATTGTTGATGCAGTAAGCGAAGTATTAAGAATCCCGGTTAACATAACCGAACAGCCGCCGGAATTAGTTACCGGTTTAGATACAAAATATATTACTTCGGTTGCCAAACTTGAAGACAGGCTGCTTATTCTACTTGACCTTGACAAACTACTTACAGTTGAGCAGACAGAAGCTGTTGAAGAATTAATGAAAGATGAGAACGAAGAGTAAATGTTTTTACTCTTGTTTATCCTTCCGGGCGGGGCGATTAATTCGCTCCCCCGGTTTTATTTTAAAATGAATCGGCAGTAAGGTTTTTTTTAATTAAGCCGGTTCCCCGTTTTTCTTCTTAATTGCAATCACGCTCATATCATCTTCGTATTTACTCCCGGTAAATTGATTAACCTTCTCTTTTATGTAATCCAACGGTTCTGCATTGCCGGGAATTTCTTTAAGTAAAGAAATAAGGTTATCGGTACCGAGCGGTAATCCCGCAGAATTTCTTGACTCGATAATTCCATCCGTTATCATTAATAAAAGATCGCCGGCTTCCAATTTTAACTCGTAATCTTCGAACATCCCGTTAGCGGAAAAACCGAGAAGCATTCCTGTAGATTTAATCATTTCGCAATTTCCGTCAGATGCTTTCCTATAAAAAATCGGTAAATCTCCCGCACCGGAATACTTAATAGTTGATTTACTTGAGTCAATAATAACGATAGAAAGCGTAGCAAACACTTCCGATATTTTGGAATCCTGGTAGATTGAATGGTTTACAGTTTCCAGTATACTTTTGGGCGAGCAAATCTTTGCATTTTCAACTGCAACTCTAACTGCACTACGGACGTAACCTGCGTATGCAACAGCAAAGTACCATGCGCCCCATCTTTTTCCCATCACATCTCCGAGTACAATTCCGATAGTATTATCTTTAAGCTGGAAATAGTCTATAAAATCACCCCCCGGAATCCCTTTGAACGGGATATGCCAATGTTTAATATCATACCCGGCGAAAGAGGGAAAACTTTCAGGTACTACTTTAACTCTCAAACTATCCGCTGCTTTGTGAAGCTCCGAAACAACTTTTTGTCTCTCTTTTCCAAGACTTTTGATTATTGCACTAACCTTAGCAACAACCACGCGTGGTCCTGCGGTTTTAAGCACATAATCTGTAATCCCGAGATCGTATCCCTCAAGAATATCTTCTTCTCCTCCTTTTGCAGTAAGGAAAATAAACGGAACCGAGCGAAGTTCCGTATCTTCAAGTAACCATTTCCTGAATTGGTAACCGTCAATATCGGGCATCATAATGTCGGAAATTATAATGTCCGGCATATACGACCTTGCAATACTTAATCCGTCAGTTGCATTGTTCGCTACTTTGCAATCGAACCCGGCTTTCGATAAGTTATATTGAAATAATTTTGAGAGAGAGACGTCGTCGTCAACAAGCAGGATTTTTATTGTGTCATCTTCTGCTGCAGTTTCGATTTTCTTCTTTGCCCCGTAGGTTCTGTAAATCTCCGTTCTTCTAAGCAACGCCTGAACTTTTATTAATAATTCCTGGACGTTGAAAGGTTTCGTGATGTAATCGTCGCCACCGACGGCTAATGCTTTTTCTTTATCCTCGATACTCGTTTTTGCGGTTACAAAGATGAAAGGGAGAACGCGGTAGTTTTCATTTTCACGAACTTTTCTACAAAAAGTATATCCATCCATACCTTCCATTCCCACATCGCACAATACTAACTCTATGCTTTGTTCGGCAAGAATTTTAAAGCCTTCTTCCGAGCCGGAGGCTTCATAAACTGAATAGTTGCTCTTTTTCAGATGAAATCCTATCAATTTTCTTATTGTAAGGTCATCATCTATAATAAGTATGGACTTTGAATCGCCTGGTATCATATCATTTGATTTTAAATTACTGCACCATTAAAAAGTGAACTAAAACATTGAAAACACGAGTTCAATATAAATAATCGAAAAGTTGTGTAAAATGTTTACAGTCCGACAATTTCAATAATTGTTAAATTTTCAAGCCGAAACTTTCAAGGGCTTCATACTTTGTCGGGTATGCTTCGAATACCCTGTGCATCCTTGTCAACTCGAACATTGAATGAACTGCCGGTTGAAAACCGATTAATTTCAGATCACCGCTTAGTGCGGTTACTTTTTTCAATGATACAACAAGCGCTCCCAAGAAAGTAGAGTCTATAAACTCACACTCCGAAAGATCAACAATCAGTTTTCTTGCCCCGTTGTCTATATCGCTTGAAAGGATTCGTTTAAATTCTTCCGCTTCTTTTAATGTTGCCCTTGAAAGATTAACAACTTCAACAACAACATCTTCAAAAGTTTCCTTCCTGAAATCCATTTTATTTTCCTTCTTTTATAATTTGATTATTTTCAAAATCTTTACTGTTAATTTTGTACTTGTCCATCAGCCTGTAGATTGTAGCCCTTCCGAGTTGAAGTTTTTTTGCTGCGTCAACAATATTCCCTTTCGTTACTTTGAGCGCATGTTTTATTGCTTCTTCTTTAATAACCTCGAACGGAATAACGTTGTCATCGGAAAACAATGCCGAAGCAGGCTCTATCTTCGTTGTTATTTCAAGGTTCTTTATATGCGATGGAAGTACATCTACGTCAAGGATGTTCCCTTCGCCGAGGATCATGCATCTTTCTATAGTATTTTCAAGTTCGCGTACGTTACCGGGCCA
>DAIRET010000297.1:0-2099 GCA_036795455.1 Ignavibacteriaceae bacterium | reverse complement strand
AACCAACCGCAGCAAAGTTGTACAACTCGTCAAAATACCATTTGTTGTATGAAAATTTGTGTAACGGTTTGAACCTGGTTTGAAGTTTATCAGCACTTACATATTTCCACTGGTAAATAACAAAAGCAAGCAGTATACCAAGCAGGGCAACAATAAGTGAAATAATCATTGCATCGTAATGAACCTTGTGCATTGTCTCGGTATACATTTCAGAATGAACGAGATCGTTTTTATGAATCGATTCATCCGAAATGGCAGTTGCATCTCCTTCAATTTGTTCTGAAACCATAAATGGATAGCGTGCAGAATTCGGTACAACCGAAGCCGGTGTTTTTATCCATTTACTCAATACCCAACCGGAATCGGCACTTAGGGGATTTGGTGTATATAAAATAAAAAGTGACAGCACAGCAAGAAGTATCAACGGAACTGTCATAAAAGCAGGAGATTCGTGTGCATGCTCAAATTTATGTTCATCAGCCGGTTTTCCGTGGAATGTTAGTATCAACAGACGGAACATATAAAATGCAGTCATCAAGGCAACTAAAAATCCAACTGCTGCAAATAAATAATGCCCTGTCAATACTCCGAAAGATGTAGCTGCTGCAAGTATACCATCTTTACTTAAAAAACCGGAGAATAACGGGATACCCGAAATAGCAAAACAGAATATTAAAAACGTGTAATATGTAATTGGAAGTTTCTTACGAAGACCTCCCATATTTGTAATTTCCTGTTCATGGTGCATTGCATGGATAACCGAGCCTGCCGCAAGGAATAATCCTGCTTTGAAAAATGCATGTGTAATTAAGTGAAAAAATCCGAATGCAAACGAGCCTACTCCAAGAGCGAAAATCATATATCCCAACTGACTTATAGTTGAATAAGCTAAAACTTTTTTTATGTCAGTTTGAGTTAAAGCTATGGTGGCTGGAATAAATGCAGAAAGTATTCCTATAACTGCTATTATGAATAATGCATCACCTGTAAGCATTACAAAAATTCTTGTTACAAGGTAAACTCCGGCAGCAACCATTGTAGCTGCATGAATTAATGCACTTACAGGTGTAGGACCTTCCATCGCATCGGGAAGCCAAACATGCAGCGGGAACTGTGCTGATTTTCCTATTGCACCACAGAAGAGAAGCAGTCCCGTAACAGTTAACCAGAACTCACTGTTAAAAGGAAGGACACCGTTTGCAATCTGTCCGAAAATATCGGTAAATGTGAAAGTATGATATGTAATGAAAATCATTAAAATTCCGGCGAACATTCCGAGGTCACCGATACGGTTCACTATGAAGGCTTTCTTACCTGCATCTGCGGCAGATTTCTTTTCATACCAGAAACCGATAAGCAGGTATGAAGAGACACCGACAAGTTCCCAGAAAATATACATCATAAGAATATTGTGTGTAAGTACAATACCGAACATCGAAAATGTAAATAGCCCGAGATAAGCGAAATACCTGTTATATCTTATATCGCCTTTCATATAAGATACCGAATAGTAATGCACGAGCATACTAACTATAGAAACCGTAATCAGCATTAAAGTTGAAATATTGTCTAATTGAATGCCGAGGTCAATTCCTATATTTCCAAGTAAAGGGGTTACATTGGTTTCAATCCATTTGAACTCGGAAACAAAATTTGCATCCGTAAACTGAAATAATTTGAAATACCCGATTACAGCGGAGCCGAGAAAAACGAGTGTTATTATAAAAATTTCGAAAATATAAATGCTCTTAATCCGCTTACCGAGAAAAACGGTAACGATAAATCCCAATAAAGGTAAGAAGAGAACAGCAATAGAAAGTTGAATTATTAGTTGTTCATTCATAAAATCATTCTCTCAGTTTATCGATTTCGTCAACGTTTACGGTTGCGAAGTTTTTATAAATATTCAATACGATTGCAAGAGCTATTGCGGCTTCTGCAGCAGCAAGCACGATAACAAACAAAGCTACCATTTGTCCCTGGAACCCGAAATTTCCGAATCGTGCAAAAGCGATAAAATTTATATTTGCGGAGTTGAGTATCAATTCTATCCCCATTAAAACCATAACTGCATTTCTTCTTGTAATTATACCAAAAAC
>DAIRET010000296.1:0-2101 GCA_036795455.1 Ignavibacteriaceae bacterium | reverse complement strand
CAGTAGCCGATTTCGGTTTTCTTATTCAGTCTATCAGTGCCTTTAAACCCGATTAAACCGGCAAATATATTTTCGTAACGGATAACGAAGACAAGTTCTTGTTTATCGGCAGGTTCGTTATAGATTGAAGTAATAAAACTTTCAGTATCGTTTTGACGCTTTGTATATTCTACAAATGGGAGCCATTCACCGAGGTAATCTCTTTCGGTATTTATAGTATTAAACACATCTCCGGCGTCGGACAACTCTATCTGTTTGAGAATGATTTTATCATTTACTTTAATTGTTTGCATAGGGCATAAATAAATTATTGTTTTTTACCGCTTTAAATTAAGGAATAAATTCCAACCCTCTAAAACGACAACCGGTTTTGTTTTGGTTTGGATTTATTCTAATAGTAGTTATTTAGAAAAAGCATTACAGCATTGGCTTTTATCAAAAATTCCCGAATTATCACCAATCTTTCTGTTTTCTATTATTACTTATTAAATGTTCTTACTATGAAAACCGGGATAATTTAATCTCTAAAATAATTTATCCCGACTATTGATTTTTGTTACCGGATATATTAAGTTCGCCGTTAATAAAAGAGATAATTCCATTTTACCGGTAATTTATTCCCTTTTTAAGTTCTTTATCACAATCACAATGCAGGACAAAATCGTCATTTGTAGTGTCATTTTTTCTTTCAGTTAATGAAAAACAGAGGCGGAAGCGATTAACTTAATGCCGGAAGACATTAACTTAACGGCGAAAGACTTCAACTTAATGCCGGAGGTCTTCAACTTAATGGCGGAAACGATTAACTTTTTACCGGGTTACTTCAACTTTTTACCGGACGCAATTATTTGAATCCCGAATTTCATCAACTTTTTGACGGAAATAGTTATCTTTTTAACGGAAGTCATCTCCTCCCCTATTTAATGACGCATTGGACGTATTTCACTACTTCCCGTTGTGTAAAGTGATAATTGTTTAACACAAAACCAGATAGAAAACGAAGAGGCGGTATTAAAGCCGGTATTTACAAACTACTTATACAGCCCCCAAGATATATCATTACGTTTTGCAGATATTTTTTAGCCTTTTTTGCATCTTAAATTAGTGGGAACCGTGATGCAGGTTCAAATTCAATCACTTAATGAAAGGTTAATACTATGCCTAGGGCAAAACAAATAGTCAGGAAGTATAATATTCCCGATGCGGATATGATATCCGAAGCGCGTAACAAACTGACTGCGTTCAACGAGGACAAAGCCGGTTTCATTTCTTACGATCCCGATTTTAGGGACCCTTTTTCCACCGATTTCGAATCATTGATTAACGAGGGTGAATCTACTCCCGACGATGAAATGATTAAAGGTGAGATGCTCTCCTATACAAACAGAGTCGACACTGCATTGGAAAACTGCAGAGTTCATTTCCAGGAAATGAAGTATTTTATCGAGAAAGCTTTCCCAACGGATTATGCAAAACAAACCGAGTTCGGGTACCGAATGTATGAACAGGTTAGATTGAACCATGATAAAATGGTGCAGTTTATGCGTAATCTTTTTGATACTGCTAAAAAATACGAGACTGATCTTACTGCCGTTAATTATACTGCGGATAAAATAGCACGGATTGATACTCTCCGGCTTGAGCTTATTGATGCCGATAAGGTTCAGGATAACTATATTAAAAATAGACCGGTTTATACTCAGAATAGGGTTATTGCTATGAACCGTATTTGGGATGGCTTAGTAAAAATTTGTAATGCAGGTAAAAACATATTCAGGAATGACTATGCGAAACTGCAGAAGTATGATATACCAACACCGAAAGTTTCTTCTACTGCAAATGATGAGCCGCAAGCTCAATAGTTTTCCGGTTGGTATGGATAAGAATACGTGCGGGGTATGTGTATTGTGCCCCAGACACGGATTTCACGGATTTCCACTGAAATTGTTTAGACACGGATTTCACGGATTTCCACTGAAATTGTAGACACGGATTTCACGGATTTCCACTGAGAATATTTAGACACGGATTTCACGGATTTTCACAGATTCGTTAAAAGTATTGTATTAATTTATGAGGTGATATTTGAGATTACATTTTC
>DAIRET010000295.1:0-2108 GCA_036795455.1 Ignavibacteriaceae bacterium | reverse complement strand
ATATTTTAAAAACTTCCGGATTAAGTTTAATCCCGTTTTATTTAAAAGACTTCTGAAGTTCGGATTACCTTACTTACCCGGAGGCATGTCTGCGATTTTTCTTCATGTAATTGATCGACCGATTGTTGAACATCTAACTGATCTTAAAACACTTGGGATTTACCAGGCAAACTACAGGCTTGGTATTTTTATGATGCTTTTTGTTATGATGTTTCAGTATGCCTGGCAGCCCTTCTTCCTTCAAAATGCAAAAGAAGGTAACGCAAAAGAGATATTCTCAAAAGTGTTTACATACTTCACAATTATTGGGGGAATTATACTTGTCGCCATTTCGCTATTCATAGACGACCTTGTTAAAATACAGATTATGAACAGGTCATTTATTGGTGAAGCATATTGGGGTGGATTGAGTATTGTTCCGATAATACTACTCGCTTACCTTTTTAACGGTTTTCACTACATTTTTTCAGCGGGGTTATTCATCAAAGAAAAAAGTAATTCAGTTCCTTTAATTATGGGAATTGCTGCCGGTGTAAATGTTGCCGTCAACTTTGCTTTAATACCTACTATGCACATATTTGGAGCCGCTCTGGCTACTCTCGCAAGTTATTTTGTTCTTGCCGCGGGATTCTTTATCGTCTCTCAAAGATTATACGAAATTAAGTATGAGTACACTAAAATGTTCAGGCTGTTTTTAATTCTAACAGGCAGCGGATTTGTTTACTACTATATGATTTCAACTCCCGGTCTCGGAATACTTTTCAAAGTATTGTTTTTTCTTCTTTTTGTTCTCGCTCTGCTTATCCTTAAAGTGATTGAAAAAAAGGAATTCCTCTTCATGAAAGAACTATTGTTAAAACGGATAAAAGGATAATATGAAACCCGACAGAATCAGTTTAAAGATTAAAAGAATTGACCGAAAATTTAATGATATACCTCTCCCCTCGTATTCTACAGAAGGCAGCAGCGGAATGGATGTTAGAGCAGCAGTTGACGCAGAAATGATTATTCCAAAAGGAAAGATAGGATTGGTCCCGACAAATCTGAAATTAGAAATTCCCCTTGGATACGAAATACAGGTAAGGGCAAGGAGCGGTTTAGCATTAAAAAATGGAATTGGAGTTTTGAATTCACCCGGTACAATTGATTCCGATTATAGAGGAGAATTAAAAATTATCCTATTCAACTTCGGTGAAGAAGACTTTATAATTAACCGCGGTGATCGAATTGCTCAACTCGTTTTATCCAAAGTATACTTAGCAGAACTGAACGAGACAGACAATTTGAATGACAGCGAAAGGGGTTCCGGCGGTTTCGGTCATTCCGGGAAAGATTGAGAATCAGTTTTTACAGATTCTAAAGACTAAAACAATTCGTTATTTAATTTTGAAACTCACTTCAAATGTAAAACCGTTGTTGTTTTCACACTTATAACTGCCATTCAATTGCTGGACTGATTGTTTTATTAATATCATACCCAATGAATTTGTTACCTCAAAGTTAAAATCCTTCGGTAATCCCGTACCGTTATCCTTGTAAAGTAAAACCAAATGCCCTTCCTCATCCATCTCAACTGCAATTCTTATTTCAGGCAATTCACACTCCTTAAATGCATATTTGATCGAGTTTGTAATAAGCTCATTAACGATAATTCCTAATGACAGGGATGTTTTGGGAGAAACGTGTATTGATGGACCTGTACAATAAAAATCGATTTTCATGGGAGAGATTGTCCTTATTATATGTTTACCTAATCCCGACAGGTATTCTACGATAAGTAATTCTTCAAGATTGATAGAACGATAAAGTTGATCGTGTATCTGCGATATTGCAGAAATCCTTGCTTGAATATCTTTCAAAACCGAATTTAAATCTTTCTGCCCCCTTTCAAAAATCGACTGAAGATTCAAAGTACTGATAAGCAGATTAAACTGGTTTTTAATTCTATGGTGAATTTCTTTCAATAAAATCTCCTTTTTCAATAAATCGCTTTGTGCTTTTTGATACAAGAGAATTTGGTTTAAGTCATTTTGAATTACTTCTCGTAAAGAAAGCATCAATTCCTTAAACAAATCGGAATAAGTGTTCTCTTTACGATCAAGCATACA
>DAIRET010000294.1:0-2113 GCA_036795455.1 Ignavibacteriaceae bacterium | reverse complement strand
GATTATCCCCATATCACTTTTAATAACCTTCAAATTAGACTTGAAACCTTTCTTACCTGTATAAATTTTTTGCGTTGCATTCTCCTTTTATTCTCTTATTTTTACACATGGTTTTCAAATATTTTAACCACCGATTGATAGCTGCACAGCAGTGCGTTTTTGTGTTTATGTTTTCTCAAAGTATCCGGGTATAAATACCTATCGAAAAAATGATAAAAAAACTATTACAGTATATTGATTATTACAGAAGGCATTTACTAATCCTTATTTCCGTAATAACTGCAATTATCGGTATTGCGGGTATCTATTATGTCCTTGAAATTAATCTTGTTTCAAACGACGAATGCCTTTGGGTAACAGGTAAAGATAACAGGGTATACTTCGACCATGTTAAAGTAAACGGCGTTACTTACAACGCCGGCATTAGAAACGGGGATCTGTTCCTTGCTGTAAATAGCATTAAATTTAAAAACTCCGTCGATGCACAAAACATAATTAATAAACTGTCGGACGGTGATTTTGCCACCTACACGGTTCAACGCGGAGACGAGGTATTCAATACACAGGTAAAGATCAAAAAACTCCTTCTTTATACCGACCTCGCTGATAGTCTTTTTACTTTCTTCTGGTTCCTTATCGGATTCATTGTTATTGCTGCTAAACCTTTCGGCAAAATTCAAGGATTGTTTTTTACAATCGGGGTGGCTTTGGTTTTAAACTTTGCGCTTACACGACTTTTATCATCGCAAATGTTTAAACCGATGGACTCATATATTTTGTTCATAGCAACTCTATCTTTAATACTGTTTGCATTTGTACCATTTTTAATAATGCACTTTTTCTGGATTTTCCCGAAAAAGTTTGCATTTATTCAGAAGAAATGGACGATCCGGATTCTTTATACTTTGCCTTTTATTTTAGTCTTTATAGTGATGTATGAAACAAACAGATCCTCGATGAAATATGCGTTCCAAATAACACAGACGAATTCAATACTGCTTCTTGGTGTTTTCACAAAATTTACTTTTTTAATCGGCTTGATTTCACTATTCATCAACTACAGAAGACTAAAAGAGAAAGAGGAGAAAAAACCGCTGCTTATTATTTTGATTGGCTATATGCTTGGAGTAGCAAGCATGATATATATACAGTTCATAGCTCCGAATGTTGGTGATACTGTTTTTAATTCTCCCGAAATGTTTATGCCGATTCTTTTGATTATTCTCATCCCGATTTCTTTCGGTATTTCAATTTTCAAATACCAGCTAATGGACGTAAGTATTGTTATAAAAAATACAATCTTATACGGGGCGGCAACATTAACGCTTGCTTTAATTTATTTTCTTTCGGTTTACGGTATCGGGCAAAGCTTAAGCAGTGCAATCGGTACTAATTATAAAGGAGTAATCGCCGCTGTTTCTTTTGTTCTATTTGCTTTTATTTTTCAATCGACAAAGGATAAGTTTCAGGATTTAATCACACGGAAGTTCTACCCGGAGCATTTTGCATATCAGAGAATACTAATCGATTTCAATAAAGAAATTACTAATATCGTCGGACTTGATAATATTCTTGATTCGATAAGAGACACCTTTGTAAATGCACTAAGGATAAACCGGTTCGGATTAATGCTAAAAAATAAAAAGGGAAATCTTTCACTTTCAAGAGGCATTGGAATAACACAGAAGAATTTTAACGTGGAAATAGAACCGTTGATGAATTTCTTAAAGACAAGATTCAGAGATGGAGACAGTCTGTTTTTAGAACAACAGTATTTCTTTGAAGCTATACCGGGTGCAAATCAAATCCTCGTTGATGAAAAAATCTTTACTGTAATTCCGCTAATCGTAAAATCAAAGGTTGTTGGTTTACTTCTATTTGGCCTGAAGTATTCAGGCTCACAGTTCGGCGGGAAAGATATTGACCTATTATTTGCAGTAGCAAACCAGGCGGCTGTTTCAATAGAGAATGCACGCCTTTACGAAGCAGAAGCTGAAAAACTTAAAATTGAAAAAGAATTGGAACTTGCAAGAAAGATTCAGCAAAACTTATTGCCTAAAAATTTACCGTTGATCAAAGGACTTGACATTTACGGTAAAATGATACCAGCTTT
>DAIRET010000005.1:0-45024 GCA_036795455.1 Ignavibacteriaceae bacterium | reverse complement strand
TTCACATTTTATGAAAACGGGATAATGGAATCGGAATCCGATTATATTAACGGTATTAAAAGAGGAATAGAAAACCGCTTTTATGAAACAGGCGAATTGAAATCAAGCAGCATTTATGCGGATAACCGGTTGAATGGTATAAAAATTATTTATTATATAAACGGAGGAATCGAGTCATCAGCAAATTATGTTAATGATGTTCTTGAAGGTTACTACAAAAAGTTTTACGACAACGGGTTCCTTGAATATGAAGAAGAATACCGTAACGGCGAATTAAGCGGTGAGAAAAAATGGTTCTACAGAAACGGTAAACCGATGAAAAGAGCTTTGTACTATAACGGTGAACTTGAAGGCTGGGTTAAAGAATTTTACGAAAACGGTAGTATTAAAAGAGAAGAGTTCTATCAATCAAACACGCTTGTAAGAAGTAAACTCTTTAGCGAAGATGGAAATATTTTAAGTACTTTCGGTTACGACTAAAAGATTGGAGATAACATGTTAAAAAAGTTAGTTTTGTTTTGTTTTATTGTAATTGCGTCTTGTGTATCAGTTTATTCCCAAACCGGAGAAGTAAAAAACTATTACGATAACGGTGTTCTTAAAGAAGTTCTTAGTTACTCGGAAGGGATTCTTGAAGGACAAAGTTCCTACTATAATCCGCTTGGCGTAATTGTATCGATTAAAAATTACAAACAGGGAAAACTTGACGGTAACGTATATGTCTATTTTGATACCGGTGTTTTAAGTGAAATCCTTCCATACAAAAATAATAGGTTGGATGGTCCTTATACGGGTTACTTCAAAAGCGGTACAATAAAGGAGAAGGGGTATTATAGGAACGGGCTTCTTGAAGGAGAAGTAATATACTATTATGAAACCGGTGAAGTAAAAGGAAGATACTTTTTTTCGGATGGGAAAAGAAACGGTATTTGCTACGAGTATCATAAAACCGGAAAAGTTGCGGCTGAGTCTAATTTTATTAGCGATACACAACAGGGTTTAACTCGCTGGTATTACGAAAGCGGTAATCTTAAAGGTGATTATAATTACGATTCCGGGCACCTGAACGGACTTATAAAAGAATATCACGACAACAAAAACATTATGTCCGAAAAGAGTTTTATCTTCGGAAAAAAGGAAGGTATTTTTAAAAACTACTACGAGTCGGGAAAACTAAAAAGCGAAGAAAGCTACAGAGACGGATGGCGCGTTGGAGAATCGAAATCGTATTATGAAAACGGGAAACTCTGGACGGTACAAAATTATAAAGACGACCGTTTACACGGCGAAGTGAAAATCTATAGGGACGACTCTTCTCTCTGGTACATTGAGAATTATGATAACGGTGAAATCAGGAGCAGCAAAGAGTATTCTGCTGATGGAAAATTAGTTTCTGAAAAACAGTTTTAATAAAGCAGATTGAATAATGAAAAAGTTGAATTCAAAAAAAGGTAACTTTGTAGTCGGATTGACGCAGTTCTCAGTCTCTACTGATTTAAATAAAAATCTGAAGAAAGCAGTAAGCTGGTTTGAAAAAGCAGCTAAGATGGGTGGGGAAGTGATTTGTCTACCGGAACTTTATAGAAGTCAATACTTCTGCCAAAAAGAAGATGTCGCTCTTTTCGATTTAGCCGAGACTATTCCCGGTCCTTCAACTGAAGCCTTTCAAAAAGCTGCAAAGAAAAATAAAGCTGCCGTTATAGTTCCTATATTTGAAAAAAGAGCTGCCGGAGTTTATCACAATAGCGTTGTAGTTATAGATTCGGATGGGAGTATCGCGGGAGTGTACCGTAAAATGCACATCCCTGATGACCCAGCTTACTATGAAAAATTTTATTTCGCACCCGGTGATCTCGGTTTCAAATCTTTTGACCTGAAAGCGGGAAAAGTCGGAACGCTGATCTGCTGGGATCAATGGTACCCGGAAGGTGCAAGATTGACCGCACTTCAAGGCGCATCTGTATTATTTTATCCTACCGCAATTGGGTGGCATCCGTACGAGAAGGAACAATACGGTAAAGCACAACGCGATTCATGGATAACAATTCAAAGAAGCCATGCTATTGCCAATGGTGTTTATGTCGCCTCATGCAACCGTACAGGATTTGAGAAACCTGTACCTGAACAAGCGGGTGTTGAGTTTTGGGGTTCATCCTTTATTTGCGACCCGCAGGGAGTAATACTCGCAGAAGCATCAACAGATAAAGAAGAAATCATTCTTGCTGAAATTGACCTTGCACACCTTGAAGATGTAAGAAGGAACTGGCCTTTTTTAAGGGATAGAAGAATAGATGCGTACGGCGAAATAACAAAAAGATTTATCGATTAATAAAAGAATGAATATGAATTACAGACTGCCCGCCGAATGGGAAAAACATAGGGGGACAATTGTTGCATGGCCTCATAACCGCGAAGATTGGCCCGGTAAATTTCATCCTATACCGTGGGTTTATGTTGAGATTGTTAGAAAGCTTTCGATTGATGAAAAAGTATTTATTATTGTAAACTCGAAGCAGAGCGAGAACCGTATTCGTAAAATGTTGTCAAAAGCTGGCGTTAATCTGAAGCAAATAAAAATATTCAAACTTACAACGAATAGAGGCTGGATGCGTGATTCGTGTCCCGCTTTTGTAAAGAATGAAAATTCGGAAGTTGAAGCAATCAAGTTTAGATTTAACGGTTGGGCTAAGTACGATAACTGGAAGAAGGATGCAAAACTTCCCGCATTCATTACTGAAAAACTCGGTTACAAATTATCTGAAGCAGTATGGAACGATGGGCCTGTCGTACTTGAAGGAGGCGCAATTGATTCCAATGGTGCGGGTACTCTTTTAACTACCGAAGAATGTTTAATGGATGAAAACGTTCAGGTTCGTAATCCCGGTTTTACAAAAAAAGATTACGAAGAGATGTTCAATCAATACCTCGGAATAACGAATGTTATTTGGCTTGGAAAAGGGATTGCCGGGGATGATACTCACGGGCACGTTGATGACCTTTGCAGGTTTGTTAATAAAAACACGGTAGTAATGTGCAGGGAGAAAAATCCGAAAGATGAAAACTATTTCAATCTTGAAGAGAATTGGGAACGGATAAAGGATGCGAAACTTGAAGACGGTTCCGCAGTTCAAGCAGTTGAATTACCCATGCCGGAACCATTAATTTTCGAAAAGATGAGACTTCCCGCAAGTTACGCAAATTTTTATATCGGTAACGGGGTTGTATTAGTCCCTACATTTAACGATAAAAACGACGGAACGGCTCTCGGAATTTTAACAGAGCTTTTCCCTGATAAAGTTGTAACCGGCATTCACGCAGTTGATCTTGTTTGGGGACTCGGCACAATTCACTGCCTAACGCACGAGGTGGTTGAGTAGGGGGGCGCGGAAATTCTTTTATATTAGCTTCTTTCGCTCTATTCTTTCTCTTGCTTCAATTAATGCTTTATGAAGTTTTGCCTCTAAAACTTCCTTCGGTGGCAACTCTGTTAAATACTCGGCAACCATTATACCATCTTTATGCATTTCAAGCAGTTCAATTTGCTCTTTACTAGCAACTGCACATAATATCAGTCCAATTGGAGATTGTTCTCCCTCCTGTCTTTCATACTTATTCAACCACTTAAGGTAGAGTTCCATTTGTCCTTTGTGTTTTGCTGAAAACTTATCAATTTTTAATTCAATTGCAATTAGTCTTTTTAATTTTCGATGATAAAATAACAAGTCCAAATAGTAATCATCACCATCAATAACCATTCTTTTTTGTCTCTCAACAAAGGTAAAGCCATTTCCTAATTCAAGAATGAATAACTCAAGTTCCTTTAAAATTGCTGATTCTAAGTCATTTTCTAAATATCCCTCCTTGAGTTCTAAAAAATCTAGTAAATATGGGTCTTTAAATATACCTTTTTCTATATCAGTGCTTTCAGATAGTTGCGTGTTTGCATTTTCAATTCTTTCATAAACTTTTTTATTAATTAAAATTCTTAATTCTCTAACACTAAACAACTTTTCGAAAGTTAATTGTGCATAAAAATCTCGAGCTTTCCACTCTTTTATTGGGATTAAGGTAAGAAAATGAGACCATGATAAATGTCGCGATAGTGTAACGACATTGTTTAAATCAGGAAATATCTCAGAAAACTGTATCATTCTTCTCAAGTTTTTCTCTTCATAACTACGCCCATATTTTTCTTGTAATTGTCGTGACAATGTAACGACAATCTGTTTTCCATATTCAGCCCTTTCATTATTCAAAGTGTGTTTCGTAATACTATTGCCAATATGCCAGAATAAGGTAGTCATAGAACTATTGGCGTGATTTATAACTTGGATTTTAGTCTTTTCAATAAGAGCGACTAATTCTTCATATAAGTCCTTATACACTATGTTCTGAGCCATAATTATCCTAGTGTTTATCTCTAAAAAAATTAATAACCATGATATAGCAGCGTTGATTCAAATAATAGCAACCAAACGGTGAATTGTTATCAATTAAAAATTAGACAAAATTTTAGTTTTAACAAAATTACTGAAACAATTCTTTATTATTTGTGTGAAAGAACCGCATTTGATTAGCCAAATCCTACGAAGAAAAATTAAAAGTGAATGGAGGGAAACAATACAATTTTTGCTTAAGACCTAATTATTCCTTGTTAAATGATGTTATGTACCTAAAAACCAATAATTCAATGAATCTGAATTTGGAGACAATTCTGGCAGATAATAAGACTAAATTTCGCTTGGCTGACCACAAACTATAGCGAAAGTGATTAACTTAATGCCGGAGACGATCAACTTAATGGCGGAAGCGATTAACTTAATGGCGGGGAGGATCAACTTAATGCCGAAAGTGATTAACTGATTGCCGGAACGAATCAACTTAATACCGGAAGCGATCAACGGATTGCCGGAATTTATTACCTGAATTCCGAAAGCAATTAATTATATGTTGATGGAGATTAACTGTTCGGTTTTAGCCTAAAAACCTAATTCTTAATTAATGTAAATTTCTCGTCTTTTATTTTTATTACTTTCCATCCATCATTAAGGTAAAGAGTATAATCTTCTTCATTGATTGTTGAGCCTTCCATACCGGATACGGGAGCGGGAAGTAGAAAAATCTGCCAATCGTTTGAACGAAAAATCCCGTTTTTAATTTCAGCAATACCCCACTCTCCGACAAGCCGCATAGTTCTGTAAACTACACCATTTTCAACCGGGATTAACTTTTCTTGCGGGTTAAAACTGAATTGTATGTTGTTGTTTTTGATGATTAGAACATCCTCTTTAAGAAATCTGTTACTATAAAAATCGGCAAGCTGTTTTTGGTTTTCGAATTTCCCGGTTTCTTTTTTAATTAATTCTTCCGCTTCGTATTGAGTTATTAGGTTTGCAACATTATCTTTGAGTTGCGATGTGTCGCGGGAAATGTTTTTATTTACAATTTGACTGCCTATTACCGGAAGTACTGTACCGGTTTTTACATTGTTAATCCACGAGTCGGTCAGTTCATCAAAAAGTACTCCGTATGCTGGTCCGGTTAAATACGCAAATGAATTTGCAAATCCTTCTTTATCCATAGCCATTTCCAATTGCTTTGCTGCAACTGCGGGTAAAAGTTTTTTATCTATTCCGCATAATTTAAGCCCGGTATATTCAGCCATCCCTTCATGCAACTCAAATAAATCTTCATTGTTACCGGGGAATAAAGAGTGCCTATACTGTCTGATTATCAATGCATTGTATAAATGATTTGTTTTATCTGCTTCCTCTTCTGCTTTAAGAGCATGGCTCAAAGCTATGAATTCCAGTTTCAGCAAAATACTTCCCTGCAATTCGTCAAGGTGGGTATTAGCAGTCATTACAGGCAAAATTCCAATTTCTTTTTGGTTCCTGTGCCAGCTTTCATGGATGAGCAGTTTCCCTCTTGAATATTTATCTGTTTGGGGAATAGCATCCCAATTTATCATCGTCCAATTTTTGCCGTTCCATTGGAATGAAGTGTTGGCAATATTAAAATCTTCCGGCAACTTTCCAATGTACAAATTTTCTTTTTTTACGAGTACCCCGTTATTGTCAGGTTCATTTGCTATTATAATTCTTGAGTCGGGAAACACAAACATAGTTGCACCGGATAAATTGATTCCCCACAAACTTCCGTTATCAAGATTGCACAACGAATTAAGTTCATTGAAATATGATTCAGCCGTACTTATTTCATTTGTTCCCTGACCTTTTACTAACCCGGTATTTAACACAACAACTAAAACGATTATGAACATTAATGATTTCATCTTGGTTTCCTATAGATAGTTTAGTTATAATTTATTTTTCGCAGAAACTCCAGGTAATTTTTTTGAACGACAAGCGGTGGAATGCTTTCATCTCTTTCAATTTTGCGACCAATCTTGAGCAATTCAAATAGTTTATCACACGCATCGAACATGTTTATATTCGGATGTGCGTTATCCCTTAAGTAATGGATCAACTTCAGAGTCTTAAATCCGTCAAACCATAGTTTTTTTTGAATTGATAATTGTCCTTCTGTTTTTGCATTGGAGAGAATACTATCCCACTGTTGTTCAAATTTTTGCTCGATTAAAAAGCTATAAAGTGATGAATGGATTTTTTTTGCTTCCGATAGAATAATAGAAGAAGCATCGTTAGTAGAATTGAAAAAAACAAGCCACTCCTTCAATACAAAAAAAGATTCCGGTGAATATAAAGAATACTCATCGTGAGTCCGGGCAATAAAACGGTTTACACGCTGTCCAGTACCGAAAGGGACACGCCATGAACCTCTTGAAGAAGGATAAACAACTGCGGAATCAATTGATTCAACCGTTACTACTTTACCGAGTTTTTCAAGGAAATAAAAATCCTCGGCAGCTTTCTTTTTATTCATTCCGCCGATGTTAATATAGCTTTCAAAATCGCAAGCCATAGATGAACCTATTGTATGAAAAGCGAATGGGGAACGGGCATACTTTAATCCCAGAACATAATAACGCAAGAATATTTCGTAACAGGTAATAGCTTCGGGATTTTCAGCTTGTTCAACATTATGTTCAAAATGAATAGATGCTGCTTTCAGATTACGTTTGTTGAACCCTGAAATTATAGTTTCAATGTAGTTGGTAGACACATTACAATCGGCATCAAGACAAATAAGGATTTTTTTCTCATTAGAAGAATAGTCGAATATAGTAAGAGCTAA
This sequence comes from Ignavibacteriaceae bacterium, assembly GCA_036795455.1. Classification (GTDB taxonomy): domain Bacteria; phylum Bacteroidota; class Ignavibacteria; order Ignavibacteriales; family Ignavibacteriaceae; genus DAIRET01. Next base: position 37,806 of record DAIRET010000005.1, on the reverse strand, counting down.
ATCCATCCCGATTTTTCTTGCAAGTCCTACCCCGCCATCCCGTTCAGGTAATTCATTCCCTCTTGATGAAGCATCAATTAAGCAGAGATTCAATTGCGGATATTCATTATTATCAATTGCATTACGGATAAAAAGCAGGCTTGCAAGGTTATCAATTTTTACTTCATCCTGTGAAGAAGAAGTATTGTTCACGATAAAAATTATTGCGGTTCTTTTTAAGTAAGATGGATTGTTCCTGTTCAAGGAGTTCAGTAACATGAGGATATTTTTTGATTCTGCGATTACCGGGATAACAATTGCAGCTGTAATCCCGGTAAAATTATTAGGTTCTAATTTCCATGTTCCGGCAGATTTATTACGAAGATATTTTTCTACATTAATAGGTAGATTCACTGGTTGTCTTTATCTGTTAATACAAAACTTTCTTTATCAGTTTCGGTGCTTTACAACTTTCCGGAGATATGGAAACGGCATTGCGAATTCTCTCTTTACATTCGTCAATAGAACCTTTTCTGTCGGTATAAAAATCAGCAATAATACCGCCCTGTGATATTTTATCACCAATTTTAGGATAAAAAACAATTCCGGCTTTCGGATCAATGCGGTCCTCTTTTTTCAATCTTCCCGCACCCAGACCAAGTGCTGCCATCCCGATTTCGTAAGTATCAATTTCCGAAACGTATCCGCTTTTAGAGGCAAACACTGTTTCTTTAAATTTCGACGGCGGGTATTTACCGGGGTTTAAAATATACTTATCACTACCGCCTTGAGATTTAACCATTTCAATCCATTTGTCAAAAGCTTTGCCGCTTTTTACAATTTCTTTTGATAACTCGAATCCTTCATTTATTGAATCAGCTTTTCCTCCCATATACAGCATTGCACCGGAAAGAGTGAAACTTAAACTGCAAAGGTCTTCAACCCATTCACCCTGCAAGACAATCATTGATTCATAGATTTCAAACCAGTTCCCTATATAATTTCCAACCGGTTGATTCATATCCGTAATAAAGGCGATAACTTTTTTATCGAATGATTTTGCCGTATTAACAAGAGATTCGGCAAGTGCTTTCGAGTGTTTATAATCCCGCATAAAAGCACCGCTGCCTGTTTTCACGTCAAGTACAAGTGCGTCTATTCCTTCGGCAAGTTTTTTACTCATAATGCTTGAAGTTATAAGCGGAATAGATTCAACAGTTGCAGTTACATCTCTTAGGGCATACATTAGTTTGTCTGCCGGGGCAATCTCTTTTGTCTGCCCGGCTAATACAGTTCCGACTTTTTTAAGAATTCTTTTGTACTCATTTAGAGTCAGATTTGTATTAAATCCGCTTATCGAATCAAGTTTATCGAGAGTTCCGCCTGTATGTCCCAATCCTCTCCCGGAAATCATAGGAACGTACAACCCGGCTGCTGCAACTATCGGGGCAATAATTAAAGAGGTTTTATCACCAACGCCACCGGTAGAGTGTTTGTCTACTTTTACTCCTTTAATTGAACTTAAGTCAACCACTTTACCGCTATTCAGCATTGTACCCGTTAATGCTGCGGTTTCTTCCACATTCATTCCATTTAGATAAACCGCCATAAGAAAGGCTGAGAACTGGTAATCGGGTATTCTACCGTTCACATAATTAGTTACAAGGTAATTGATTTCATCTTTAGTTAAGGCTTCTTTATTCCTTTTTTTACGTATTAGTTCAACTATATTCATGCTTGATTTCTGATTTAAATTGATATAAAATAATTGTAAATATAACTATTCCGGGGCTTTATTCATTAAAATCTCTTTAAGGTGCTTGTTATACAATGAATATCTCCAGGAAGGGAAGCGATGAGATTTGGTTCTGCTGCGGTTCTTTTTTTATTGATAAATTCCTTAAGTTTGAAGCACTATTATAAATGTTTATTGTAATTTTTCGGAGAATAAATGAAAAAGTCTTACTCGTTAATTACTGCTTTGTTGTTGATTCTTTTTTCTCAACAGCTTGTATTATCACAGCAGAGTGTAACGGTTCAAAATATTATTAACCAGGTTAATATCGATACGCTATGTCACTTCGTTAAAGAATTGTCCGGCAATATACCGACTACTATCGGGGGACAGCCGTATACAATCGTTTCCAGGCATAAAAATCAACCGGGTAACGATAAAGCAATGCAATACATCCAGGAGAAATTGCAGAGTTACGGTTTAACAACAACTATTCAAACATTCAGTACAACCGGGAAGAATGTGTATGCAGTTCAACCGGGAACCGAGTTTCCCAATAGGAAATATATGATTTGTGCCCACTTTGACGATATGCCGAGCGGGACAACTGCTCCCGGAGCAGATGATAACGGAAGCGGAACAGCAGCAGTATTGGAAGCAGCCAGAATCTTTAGAAATTTTTCTTTCCCGTTTACAATTGTATACGCTTTATGGGATGAAGAAGAGCAGGGTTTAATCGGAAGTGATTATTATGCAACACAAGCAGCATTAGCCGGTGATTCAATCCTCGGTGTTTTGAATATGGATATGATTGCATATGACGGCAACAACGACGGTAAGTTTGAAATACATACAAGAAGTGTCGGTTCTTCAATTCAATTGAAAGATAAACTTCTTGATGTGAATACTAATTACAGTATTGGTGTTGTCCCGATTATTAAAAATCCCGGAAGTACCTATAGTGATCATGCCTCTTTCTGGGATAAAGGGTGTGGAGCAGTTCTTATTATTGAAGATAATGACGATTTTCATCCGGCGTATCATACGGTCGGGGATTTGTTCAGTACTTTTAACATTCCGTATTTTCACAAGTTATCAAAACTAACTATTGGGGCGCTTGCTACGTTGGCATTAAATCTAAATATGGAGATAGAGCACACTCCGATTGTTTCTACCAACCAGGTTACTCCAATTACAATTACGGCAAATGTTTTAACCGGTTTAGCTATTGCAAGCGGTTCATCAGCACCCCGTTTGTATTATAGAACAAATCAAGGAAGCGGTTACTCGCAATTCTATGAAGTTGTTGGAACCTCGCAGAAGAGCAGTGTTTATAATTTTATTATCCCGGGACAGAATTTAGGGACAGTAGTTCAATACTATATTGCTGCCCAGGATGTTGATGGAAATCTTGTCTCAACTTCACCGGCAGGCGGCAGCGGAACAAACCCGCCCGGTTCAACTCCGCCTCCAACATTCCATCAATTTTATGTTGCAAATTCTACCTTTGCATTTTATGATGAGGCAACCAATATAAATAACTGGACAGCAACAGGTACATGGGGAATTACAACGAGTAAGTATGTTTCAGCTCCATCATCCTTTACAGATTCACCGGGTGGCAATTATACAACTAATGTGAATTCCACTTTTACACTTAATACATCTATTGATCTTTCCAATACTTTGGGAGCAATGCTTGAGTTTGAAACACAATGGGATATTGAAACAAACTACGATTACGGGCAGGTTCAGATTTCAACAAATAACGGAACTACATGGACTGCATTAACCGGACTTTATACAAATCCCGGAACTGGTTCATATCAACCAACCGGCGAGCCTCTGTATGACGGTATGCAATCCACCTGGGTAAAAGAAATGATTGATTTATCTAATTATATAAATAAACAGGTTAAGCTGAGATTTTTATTCAGGTCGGATAATTATATTCAAAAAGACGGCTGGTATATTGATAATGTATCGCTAAGAACTTATAGTATAGTTCCCGTTGAACTGACTACATTCACTGCCGAAGCAAATGAAAACGGTGTTAAACTTTTATGGACAACCGCTTCAGAATTGAACAATCTCGGTTTTGAAATTCAACGCTCGGCTGATTTGAGTAACTGGGATAGAATAGGCTTTATCAACGGGCATGGTACATCAACTGCTCTGAATAGTTATTTATTCTTTGATAACACTCCTATTAATTCATTAGCTTATTATAGAATTAAGCAGGTTGACCTTGACGGTACATCTAAAATATATGACCCGGTTGCTGTTGATTTTACTTCTGTTCTTTCATATGAATTGGTACAGAACTACCCGAATCCCTTTAATCCTTCAACTACAATTAGTTTTACTGTTAAAGAAAAAGGTTTTGTATCTTTAGCTGTATATGATGCACTCGGGCATAAAGTTGCATCGCTTGTGGAGGAAGAGATGCCGGCAGGAAAACATAATATTAACTTCGAAGCAAAAACGCTTGCTTCGGGTGTCTATTATTATCGGATTATTGCAGGCAGCTTTGTTGAGACTAAAAAGATGATGCTTATCCGGTAAACGATTTTTAATTGAATTGTTTTTAATAGGGAGGTGGGTTTCTGTCTCCCTATTTTATTTTTATAAAAAGGAAGTAATAAAAAAGCGGCATTTGAAGCCGCTTTTTTAGGGAGAAGAGAAGAAACTTTATTTTTTCTTCACTAAAATACTACCGCCGGAAGTTTTACAAATAAGCGGTGCTCCACCGTTATTCAGATCGGCTTCAAATTTTGTTGATTTAATCTCTACTACATTGGAAGTATTCAAATTGCAGCTTACCTTACCCCCAGAAGTTTTAAGTTCTGCTTTTGCACCGAAATCGGAAGGTACTAAAATCTTGATGTCTCCGCCTGAAGTAGATAACTCAACACCTTTGTTTGGACCTGAATAGTCGAGAGTAATATCGCCGCCGGAAGTAGAGCCGTTAATTTTTCCAAAGTTGGACGTAATATCTATATCGCCACCAGATGTTTTACAATTAACATCACCTTTTATACCTATAAGCGTAATATCTCCCCCGGATGTTTTTACATCAACATCACCGTTTTGGTTTTTGATATCTATATCGCCGCCGGAAGTTTTACCGTTGAGCTTACCCACTGATGATTGAACATCAATATCGCCGCCGGAAGTATTGAGTTCAATTTTTCCATCAACGTTTTTAATATTTATATCGCCACCGGATGTTTTTGCATAAACTGAATATTTGGAAGGAATAATTACTTCATACTTTACGCGTATATTTGAGAACCAATCTGTGGATTTCCTTTCTCCCTTTACAAGAATACCATCATCCACCAATTCCATTTTGAATTGCATTTTTTCAAGCGCATTGTCGTTGCAGGAGATTTTTACAAAGGCTTCCGATTTATCCCATGTTGTAATAATTATATCTCCCGATGAGCCTTCAACGGTTAGTTTTTTACCGGGCGAGGTTTGAAAAGTCTTTTCGTGTAGCAGTTTCAGATCCTGCCCGTAAATTGCAGGTGAAAACAAATAGATTAACCCGATAATTGCGAGAATTACTACTATGTAATCCCTTTTCTGTAGTTTTAAATTTTCGTACATGTGAACTCCATTAGTTTTATCGGTTTAGACTAACGCAAAATAAAAAAGGTTACCCTATCAACAAACAAATTATGTTTTTATAAAGCAGCGGTATAATTACCATTTGAACGGAGCGAACAGCTACTCGAATATTTCTCTTAGTTTTTCAGTGTCGTTGGATACGGTAAGTGCAAGCATTAATTTAATCCTTGCTTTCTGTCCGTTCAAGTATTCCGCAAAAATCACCCCGATATTTCTTAACCATTTACCTGCGCCCGGGTAACCGTACACATCAAGAGTTTCTCCGGCAGGGCATCTTGATACAAGAACAACCGGGATTCCTTTGTCTACTGCATACTGAATTCCGCCGAAGGCTTTTGGGGGAACATTTCCAACTCCCATAGCTTCAACAACAATTCCATCAACTCCGCTGTCGGCAGAAAAAACAAAGAATTTTTCATCCATGCCGGCATAACATTTAATCAGGTCAACGTTTGGATTAATGGCGTCTGTATCAATTGCTTCAAGTTTGCGCGGCAGCCGATTGAGGATGACTCTTCCTTTATCAACAAACCCGAGTGAACCGAAATCGAGGCTTGTAAATGTTTCAAGGTCTTCTGTGTGTGTTTTTGTTACCTCACTTGCAGCATTGATTTCTCCACTCAAACATACGAGTACGCCGATATCCTTGCAATTCGGGTTTAGGCAGATGCTTATCGAATCAATAATGTTTTTAGGTCCATCCCAATCCGGTTCCGAACTATTTTTCATTGAGCCTGTAACAACAATCGGTATGGGGGTTGAGATAGTTAAATCAAGCATGTAAGCCGTTTCTTCAAGCGTGTCTGTGCCGTGAGTAACAATAACTCCATCATAATTCCCGGTTGAAATAAAGTTTTTTATGCGTTGTGATAGCTCAAGCATAAGCTGCGGTGTCATATGAGGTCCGGGATATTTACCGAAATCGTAAATGCTGACATTTACATTCTCATTAATGCCGGGGATTAATTCAATTAAATCGCTTCCCGAAAAATGAGGTACTGCACCGCCGGTATCTTCATCAATCTTCATTGAAAAAGTACCACCGGTAAAAACTATCAAAATATTTTTAAGTGTTTCCATTTTGTTACAGGTTATAGTAATCCTTTAATTGAGCCGCCGTCTACCTGGATAGTCGTTCCGTTTATATATGAAGCTTTTTCAGAAGCGAGGAAAACAGCAACAGAACCTATTTCCATCGGGTTTGCCATTCGCTGTGCCGGAATATCCTTCGTAAACGAAAGCATTACATCATCAATGCTGCTTTTTGTTTCTTCTGCTTTAATTTTTATCAGATGATCTACACGGTCTGTAAGAGTGTAACCGGGAGCAAGATTATTTACTGTAATGTTAAACTTTGCAAGTTGGTTGCTCAAAGATTTACTAACCGCAGTTAAACCTGCTCTGAATGTATTTGATAAAAGCAGATGGTCAATCGGTTGTTTAACTGTTAAAGAAGTGATGTTAATAATTCTTCCCCATTTTTTTTCTTTCATTCTCGGTACCGAAAGTTTAATAAGTCTAACTGCGCTCATTAGAACCTGGTTATATGCGTATTCCCAGTTGCTTTCATCAAGAACATCGAAATAACCCGCAATTGGTCCGCCGCAATTGTTTACAAGTATATCCGGTCCATCGAATTTTGTTTGAACAAAAGCATGTAACTCTTTTAACTCTTCGAAATTATTTAAGTCGCATTTCATCCACTCTACTTTCGTTTTGTATTTAACCGAAAGTTCGTTTGCTGTTTTGTTTAAATTATCTTTATTCCCGGATGAGATTATAACCTTGCATCCTTCCGAGAGGAAACATTCTGCAATGGCTTTCCCTATACCTTTGCTTGCGGCTGTAATAAGCACTGATTTGTTTTTGATTCCTAATTCCATTTTACTTTTATATTAATTGAAAAATTTGTAAGTGAAAAATAGGGAATAAAACCATGAACAAAAAAAACGGCTCGTATGAGCCGTTTTTAAGTAATTGATATTTGTTTATACAGTTTACAAACCGGATACTATTTCTGCAGTATCCAGTGCAATAACAAGTTCTTCATTCGTTGGAATTCTGAAGACTTTTGTTTTTGCTTTCTCTTTGGAGATAACCACTTCTTTTGCACTGTTCTTTTTGTCATCCAGTTCAATACCGAGGAATTTCAGATCCTTGCAAACTTGAGTTCGGACTTCAGTTGCATTTTCACCGATACCGCCTGTAAATACGAGAGCATCAATACCACCCATAGCGGCAGCATAAGCACCGATATACTTTTTAATTCTGTAACAGAAAATATCGAAAGCGTATTTTGCTCTTTTATTACCGTCATTAACTGCTGCAATGATTTCGCGCATATCGCTGCTTTCACCGCTGATACCGATCAAACCGCTGTGTTTGTTGAGCAGAGTACCTGCTTCGGAAAGGGATAGTCCTTCTTTTCCCATTACATAAAGGATAACCGAAGGATCAATATCTCCGGCTCTTGTTCCCATCAACAAACCTTCAAGAGGCGTGAATCCCATAGTTGTATCGACAGAGAGACCTTTATCAACGGCAGCCATACTACAGCCGTTTCCAAGGTGAGCGGTTACAATCTTTAATTCACTAATATCTTTTCCCATTAATTCGGCTGCTTGTGCTGAAACATATCTATGGGAAGTTCCATGGAAACCGTACCTTCTGATTTTATATCTTTTATAAAGTTCATACGGGATACCGTATAAAAATGCGTGCGGAGGCATTTTTACGTGGAAAGATGTATCGAACACACCGCACTGGGGCGTATCGGGCATAATCCTCGATACTGCTTGAATGCCTTTTATGTTAGGCGGATTATGAAGCGGAGCCAATTCAACATTCTCTTGAAGTACGCGTGTTACTTCATCCGTAATAAGTACGGAACCGGAGAATGTTTCGCCACCGTGAACAACACGATGCCCTACGGCTTCAATGTCTGCTTTATCTTCAATTACACCATGATTTTTACTGAGCATAACTGCCAGCACATATTCGATTGCCATGGCATGGTCTAATATTTCTGCCACGATTCGGACTGAATCTCCGTCATGCCTTGAGTGAGAAAGAACCGCACCCGCCATTCCGATACGTTCAACCATACCTTTTGCAAGGGCTATTTGTTCTACCGTATCGAAGAACTGATATTTAATTGACGAACTGCCTGAATTTAATACTAAAACTTTCATTTAATTTCTCTTGCTGTTTTTTGAATTAACTAATTATTTTACCGTTAGAGTCGTATTTATAAAAACCTTCAGAAGTTTTTCTTCCGAGTTTTCTTTCTCTAACCAATTTTCTGAGAAGCGGACATGGCCTGTAACGAGGTTCACCTAATGTGTTCCACAAAGTATCCATCCATGCTAATACTTCATCAAGTCCCATCATATCGGCCATTTCAAGAGGACCGTATTGAAAGCTGTAGCCGAGTTTCATTGCAGTATCAATATCTTTTGCGGATGCTAATCCTTCAAGATAAATATGCATTGCTTCATTCAATAGGGGCACGATAGTTCTTGTTGTTACAAAACCCGGGTATTCGAATACTTCGATTGCGGTTTTCCCTATTTTTGAAGCGAATTCTTTAACTACCTTTACTGTTTTATTTGAAGTTTCAAATCCTTTAACAAGCTCAACCAACGGTACTTTCGGAACCGGGTTAAGGAAGTGCATCCCGATAATTCTATCTCTGCGCTTTGTTGATTCTGCAATTTTCGTAAGGCTAAGAGTAGAGGTATTTGAAACGAAAATAGTTTCATGTTTAGCAATTTTGTCCAGCTCTCTAAGTATACTTGTCTTTAACTGGAAGTCTTCATCTACAGCTTCAATAATTAAATCGCTTTCCTTTGTATCCTTTAAAGAAACCGACCAGTTGATTCTCGACAAAATAGCTTTTTTCTCCGATGAAGTCATTGCCCATCTTTTTATTTCACGGTCAATCGTTTCCGAAAGATTGGCTTTTGCATGTTCAAGTGCTTCGTTATCTTTTTCAATCATTAGAACTTCAAGCCCGGCAGATGATATTGTTTGAGCAATACCCTGCCCCATTACTCCGGCTCCAATAATTGCAACAGAATTAATAGCCCCAACGTCGTTGTTTAATTTTGAGCGGCGGACTATCTCTTCAATATTAAATGTTTCTTCTTGCATCTCTGTCTCGATTTTTATTTTGTTACTTTTTATAATTTTATGAACTTAACTATTGCAAATATTATTCCAAATATTTGGTAACTAAATCTAACTAATTTCCAGGAAAAAAGCCCTTTTTTCTCAAATATTGAAAAAAAAAGCCAATTATGGAAAACAGACGTAAAAACTATTATATCAATAAAACCAGGGTTTATAACTGGTATCTGCCGATCAAACTGAATGTGAAGTATTGAGGTGTATTGTTTGTAAATGTTATTCCGTAAGAAGCTTCCAATCCAAATAGAAAACCGCTCGTTTGTTGTGCGGGGTCAAAAAGGGGTATTTTCACACCGAGTGAAACAACGGCTCCATAGCTCATCAAGTCAATATCACTGAATGTTCTATCATTTAAAACTACAATACCAGCCGATTCTTCGACGTATGCTTTTTTATAGAAGTGGATTGTCCTTACTGCTGATAATGAAATCCCTTGCAGGTAAGCATAATAGCGGTTAGCTCTTTCTCCGGGAAGAACAGAACTAAAATCTCTTGTGAAAAGAAAGTTTAATCGGAATGAAGGGTCTTCAACTGAAAAGAGTTTCGTGTCGATTCCGATGTTGAATGAATAAGTAAACACAGCGGGAAAGTTTCCTTTTATCATACCGGTTCCCAGCCCGGCACAAAAACCTTCTAATTTAACCTGGCTAAATGAAACTGAAAAAAAGAAGATTGTTATTAAAAAAATATTGCGACAAAAATTTATCATCTGACTACCCGGTGTTTTTATTCCGATTTTTGTTTAATTTTATAACGGCTTTATTAAAAATAATTCATCCGACAACAAAATAAAAGGTGATTTATGAAAAACAATTTGTATAACTATAAAGCATTCGTTACATCCGTTTACGATGGTGATACATGCACAGTAGATATAGATCTCGGTTTACATTGCTGGGTTAAGAATGAAAAAATCAGGCTGGCACGAATAAACGCTCCCGAACTACGCGGTAGTGAAAAGGAGAAAGGATTGGAATCAAGAGATTATTTGCGTGAACTAATTCTTAATAAAGAAGTGTTGCTTCAAACGATAAAAGATAAAAAAGAAAAATACGGCAGGTATCTTGGTGAAATATGGATTGAGTCCGGCTCAAAGCAAGTAAACATCAACGATTTGATGGTGAAAAAAGGTTTTGCCAAAACAATGTAACGTTGTTACATACACTCTCTTACTTTAATAATTTATTAGAAAGAAAATGTTATGAATCTTTTTACTAATTTGTTCCTGTTTGCAGGAAAAACTGATTACTTTAATAAAGTAGTCTTATTGTTAATGATTGCTTTCTCATGTACCGTTTATTCACAGGTACAATACGATACGCTTGAAAATAAAATTGTTGGTCCCGGTGTTTCATACATCAAACTTGATGTTCCTTCCGTTCCATGGAAAATAGATATACTTAAAGTTGATTTGTCAAATCCTTATATAAAAGTTGAAACTGTTAAATCGCTTGATAAGTTAGCTGCGGGAAGAGAAAAAACAAGTGCTATGTCAATAAGGAAAGATGCTGTAGGGCACTGGTCGGTTGGGGCAATCAACGCAGACTTTTTCGTATTGGCTACCGGTGCACCGACAAACATTCAGGTTGTTAACGGTGAAATTTTAAGAAGTGTTAATCCCGGTCGCCCTGTAGTAGGATTTGATTCATCAAGCAATTACTCAATTACATCACCCGCTTTAACCATGAACCTGTTTGTTGACGGTACAACAGTTCCGATCAACTTGATTAACGAAGGAAGGGGAAGCGGGCAGGTTGCACTTTATAATTCATATTTCGGTGCAACAACCGGAACAAACGATTCAGGTTCGGAATTTATACTTTACCCGGTGAATCAGTGGATTGTAAATGATACAATTTATGCACTTGTTGATTCGGTTAGGATAAATTCGGGTAACACAGGATTACCGGCAGGAGCGTTAATTCTTTCGGCTGAAGGAGACCCGGTTAGTTTTCTTAATACTAATCTTCAAAAAAATGACACTGTAAAAATTCTGGTTGAGGTTTTACCCGGTATCAACCGTGCTGTTGAAATGCTCGGCGGGCATCCGATTGTAGTAGTAAATGGTGCGCCGGCTGATCTGAATGCCGCCGATCCGTTTGTAACAACAAGACACCCGAGAACAGCAATAGGATTCTCTGCAGACAGTACCATTATGTATCTTGTTACTGTTGACGGTAGACAGGTACTGTATAGCAGGGGAATGGATTTATACGAGCTTGCGGATTTAATGATTGATATTGGAGCCCATAACGCAATGAACTTCGACGGGGGAGGCTCTACTACTATGGTTGTACGTAATGAAGTCGTTAATTCTCCTTCTGACCCCGAAGGTGAACGAACGGTTTCAAACGCTTTACTTGTTGTTTCAACTGCACCTTCAGGACCGCTTTCCAAATTAAATATTAAACCTCAAAATGAAAGAGTATTCATAGGGAAAACAGTGCAGTTTACAGTTGACGGAACCGATATTTATTTTAATCCGATAACATTGAATCCGGCATCAATCCAGTTTTCTTTAAGTAAACAATCGCTCGGTAATATAAACGCCAACGGATTATTTACGGCAGGAATGCAGCAGGACAGCGGTTTTGTAATCGCATCGTACCAGGGAATAAAAGATTCTGTTTTTATAGTAATCAAAGGGATAAATAGATTAGAAATACATCCTAAAATTGCTTCAACGGATTTAAATCGTATTCTTTTATTTAAAGGTCATATCTACGATACAGACGGGATGGAACAGGAAATTCCTCCGCAAAGTTTTTCGTGGGTTTCAACCGATACGACAGTTGGAGTAATAGATGTTTTCGGGCAATTCCAGGGAAGAAAAGCCGGTAATGCAATGGTAATAGTATCATACAGCGGTTTCAAAGATACAGCTATTGTAAAAGTTGAAGTAACTACGGGATTTATGATAATCGATTCCCTTGAGTCGATTAACGATTGGGTTTTAACAACTGTAAATGCCGACAGTATAGCAACAACAATCAGTTTGTCGAACGAAGTTGCAAGTCTTGGGAATAATTCGTTGAAGTTGGATTATGCATTTACTTATAATACAGGTGAGTACAACTGGGCTTATCTGAATAAAAGCATAGACGTATATGGTATCCCAGATTCTATCATTGTTGATGTATACTCCAGCGGGGCAAATCATAGGGTGTTCTTTGATATCGAAGACCAAGCAGGAGCTTTGTATAGAGTTACCGGGCATAAACTTGCAAATAAACCGAATGAGTGGGAGGCAATTAAAGGATACCTTCCAAAATCATCAAGCGTTATTTATCCGATAAAACTAAAGACAATTGCAATACCGATGGGTAGCTCACAAGTTGCCGGGCAGTATTATACAGGTACGATTTATTTTGATAATCTCCGGATTAAATTTCCGGGAACAACAGGTCTTGAGGATGCGGAGAATATAACTGCAACCGGATTTCAGCTTACGCAGAATTACCCGAATCCCTTTAATCCGGTTACTTCAATTAAGTATGTAATCCCGGTGAATGTTGAGAATCAAATATTAAGTGTAAAACTTATTGTATATGATATGCTCGGTCGGGAAATAGCTATACTCGTAAACGATGAAAAAGAACCGGGTGTTTATGAGGTCAAATGGGACGCTTCTAATTTAACGTCGGGTGTATATTTTTATCGTTTAGCTGCAGGTGATTTTATCGAAACAAAAAAAATGCTTTTATTAAGGTAAAAACAAATAATTCAGATTTTGAAACCAGGTTGATTATTAGATAGTATGGCTGATTCAAAGCATGGAAACAGTCAGTTTTAGAAACGAGTTAGCTTATGGTTATTTAATCAAAAATAGACATAAACTTCAAATTTAAAAACAAAGACTAAACTTTTCTCTCGTTTTGGTTTTCAGTTGGAGATTGCTCTTCCACTTCTTTTATACTTAGCGAAACCGAGTTGTTTTTCTTTGATTCTTTCGTAATATCAATCGTTTCGGATTTCTCTCTTTCAGGTTTTAATATCACCTCTTCCTTCTTTTTTGAGTTTTGTAACTGCTCCTTAATTTTTTGATTAGAATAAATGGTTTGAATAAGGTTGAAAATTTCAGAGAGTATCTTTTTATCCCCGATTTCAGTAATCTCTTTTAAGTCTTCATCCTTAAAAACTATTCCGCTAATAACTTTTTTATCGTCGCCGGCAGATTTAATAATGGTATTGATAATCCTTCCGACAAAACTCAAAATGTCTTCTTTCTGTTCCCCTTTGTTAATCGACAGAATATCTTTGTAACTGGAATTAAAATCAAGTGTAGCTTCAAATGTTTTCATTGACTTTACGCCCGAATCATTCACTTCTTTAATGAAACGATATTTTAGTGAAAAGTTGAAAATATTCTCTTTCTCCGAATAGTATCCATCTAAGGAGAGTTTTTCGTTTTTTACCGACTTGAAAAAAAAGTTGAAATTGCTGAATTGCCCTTCGCCGCTTATAGACGAGTTTGAAAAATCAAGCAGAGCAAGATTCTTTAAGACCGGGTTGAATTCAACAGTATCATTTTTAATACTTTGTCTACTGCTCTGCTCCACTTGCTCGGGTTCGTTTTGCAGTAGAGAAGATTTAATACCGTACGAAAACGGAACATCCATATTAATTGAAATTGACATAATACCTCCATGTATATACTTTATTATCGAAAAAGAATTAAAATACTTTAATGAGTTTTAAACTCAATTTTGTACTTCTTCATTTTCCGCCATAAAGTTGAAGGATTGATTCTCAAGGCTTCGGCAGTTTTTAATCTATTTCCTTTATTTGCATTCAGCGTATTTAAAATCATTCTCTTTTCCGTTTCTTCAATACCGAGATCGATTTTATTAATCAGCGGAGTGGTTAGGCAGCGTATTCTATCAGGGAGATGCTCCGGCATTATTACTTCGCTTCTGCAAAGGACAAAACAGTGTTCAATTACATTTTCAAGTTCCCGGATATTTCCCTTCCATGAATATCTTTCAAGGCAATCGTAAGCAGCAGGCGAAAAATGTGTAATAGATTTTGAAAATCTTTCATTAAACTGCTTAATAAAATGGTTTACGAGCAATGGGAAATCATCCATCCTTTCGCGTAAAGGAGGTAGATGGATGTTGATAACATTGATTCTATAAAAAAGGTCTTCTCTAAATCTTCCTTCTTTTATCTCAATCAACAAGTCTTTATTTGTAGCGGCAATAATTCTTGAATTCATTTTAATACTTTTGTTTCCACCCACTCTTTCAAATGTTCGCGTTTCAAGAACCCGTAATAGTTTAGTTTGAATTGTCAAAGAAAGGTCGCCGATTTCGTCAAGAAACAAAGTGCCTCCCTGTGCCAATTCAAATCTTCCGGGTCTGCTTTGTATAGCACCTGTAAACGCACCTTTTTCATGTCCGAAAAGTTCGCTTTCGATTAAGTTCTCAACAAAGGCGCTGCAATTAACAGCAATAAAAGGACCCGACTTTCTTTCGCTATAAATATGAATTGCTCTTGCTGCCAGTTCTTTACCGGTTCCGCTTTCACCAGTAATTAAAACAGAACTATCGGTTCCCGAAACACTTTCAAGAATTCTATAAATCTTATCAAGTTCTTTATTTTTACCGATTATATTGGCGTAGCCGAATTCTTTTTTCAAGTGTGCGGAAAGGTTTTTTATTTCCGAAATATCAATGAATGTTTCAACCGCCCCGATCTTCTCGTTTTTATTGTTTAGGAGAATCCCGGAGTTTACTTTAATCGGCACTTTCATCCCGGATTTATTTTGAATTTCAAGTTCATTACCGATTGTTGATTTCCCTTTATGAATAGTCTGCTCCATATGGCAGCCGTTTCTGCATAAAGATGATTTGAAAACATCCCAGCATTTCATTCCGATAGCTTCGTTTTTTTTGTAGCCTGTAATTTTTTCTGCGGAAAGGTTGAACGAGGTAATATTCCAATCGTAGTCTATTGTAAACGTTCCTTCAATATTGCTGTTGAAAATTGCATCCAGTTTGTTTTTTTGGTCTATCAATTCCTGTGTCTTTGCTTCAACATCCTCAGCCATTTTAAGCATTTCGTTTGTATCCCTAAAAACAAGAACAACACTTAAAACAGAATTATCTTTGACAATCGGTGTTATTGAAGCGAGAACGCTTTTATTGTTCCCTCTTTTATCAATAATATTAAGGGCAAGATTTGTAAAAGCGCGGTTTTCAGTTAAAGAATCCGCTACAAAATGAAAGTCCTCTTCAGTGAATAAAATTCTACATGATTCCCCTACAATATCATCCTCTTCAAACTCGGTAATTCTTGAGGCGGCTTCATTAAAGACTATTATCTTTTCATCCCTCCCGATTACAGATATTCCGTCCGGGATAATCATCGCTTCTTTGTTTTTATCAATAATCCCTAATACTTCCATAAAAATCCTACGCTAATTGAATTTATTGCAATTGCAATCGTGCAACGCAATTGCAATATAATTGCAATTCTGCAATTATGCAATGTTTCGGATTGCAATTTGGTCTGAAAACACAGTTTTTTTGATGGCACAGAATTAGACGAATTAATACAAAAAAAACAAAAAGTAAAAAAATGTCAAAACTAAGAGAAAATATAAAGAGGGTCGCAAAACGTCAAGCTGATAAAGTTATCAATAAACTTGAAAATAGTATTATCTCGAATAAAGCATGTGCATGTAAAATTACATATGGACCGGTTCCTTCAAGAAGACTGGGGATTAGTCTTGGTGTAAATAATATCAAGCCGAATACATGCTGTTATAACTGTGTATACTGCCAGGCAGGTGATACGGAATGCTGTTCAACCTGTGTTGACTATTGTCTTTCACCTCATGAGTTATATCTTTATTTAAAAAAGAAAGTGGAAGAGCTCGAAAAAAACAAGGTGCATTTCGATTATATCTCTTTTGTCCCTAATGGTGAGCCTACTCTTGATGTAAATCTCGGGAAGTCAATAATGCTTGTCCGCGAATTCGGTTACAAAATAGCTGTATTTACGAACAGTTCTCTGTTATGGAATGACAACGTAAAAGAAAACCTTTATTTCGCCGATTATGTATCTGTAAAAGTGGACACGACAGATGAAGAAAAATGGTTAAAGATTAACCGTCCCCACCGCCGCCTGGATATCGAAAAAGTATTGAACGGTGTTTATCAATTTTCACAATCCTATAACGGTGTTCTAACTACTGAAACTATGCTTGTAAAAGATATGAATGATGATCTTGAAGATGTTGAGAAAACATGTAATTTCCTTAAAACATTGAAAAGAAAACTTTCTTACTTTGCTATACCTATTCGCCCTCCAATTGAAAATTACGGCGTAGCTCCGTCAAAGGAGAAACTGAAAGAAATTTCTGAATTCATTAAAAGTAACCTTTCCGATGTTGATATGTTATGCTGCCCTGAAAGTAATGACTTTCATGCAAGTTTTGATATTGAAAACGAAATGCTTGGAATTGTATCGGTACATCCGATGCGGGAAGCAGCGGTAAAAAGTTTCATAAGCAGTATCGGCGGATCGATGGATCAGATTAGCGATATGCTGAACCGTGGATTGTTAAAAGAATACATCTACAATGGTGAACGATTCTTTATGAGTAATAATCATTAATACTACTTTTTAATGAAGAGCAATGATTTTAAAAAAGTAAACCCATTGTTTCGGTTGATAGCTTTGTATTCGTTTTACAACTATTCTTACGAAGCGGGAAAACCTTATGAAAATGAAAATTAAGAAAACCAACTATATGAAGTATGATGTGCATTTGAAGATGAAGAATTTTTATTTATTAACTAATACATGATGGAATGAAGATGAAAAAATATGATATAATAATTGTTGGCGGTGGACCTGCCGGAGTTTCATGCGGAATATCGGCAAAAAATACTTATCCCGACAAAAAGATTGCACTAGTAAGAAAAGAAACTACACCGATGATTCCCTGCGGGATACCATATGTGTTCAGTACATTAAAGGAAGTAAACGATAACATTTTACCCGATGCCCCGCTTGCAGCGAACAAAATTGAAATAATTACTGAAGAAGTAGTTGGTAGAACGGATCATAAACTACTATTAGCAGATAATTCCGAATTGGAATTTGAGAAACTCGTTCTTGCAGTCGGTTCAAAAGCTGTTATGCCCCCTATTGAAGGAGCCGATAAAGAAGGTGTTTTTCTTGTTAGAAAAGACAAGGACTACCTTGAAGAAATGAAGTCTAAAATCAACAAGATACAGAAAGTTGTAATATTGGGAGGTGGTTATATCGGAATTGAAGTTGCGGATGAGCTCTTAAAAGGAGGGAAAGATGTAACTGTTATCGAAATGATGAACACGCTATTACCGACAATGGATGAAGAGTTTGGTGAAAAAATCAAATCAATAATTGAAGAAAATGGTGGTAAGACAATTACAGGTAAAAGTGTAAAGAGAATATTGGGGAATAAAACGGTTACAGGAGTTGAATTAAATGACGGTGTAATTATCAATTGCGATCTTGTTATTGTTTCATGCGGATATAAACCGAATCTTGAACTGGCGAAAAACTTCGGTTTAGTATTTGAAGAAGGGAAAGGGATTTTAGTTGATGATTATTTGAGGACTTCAGATAAAGATATTTTTGCGATAGGAGACTGTGCTGCCAAATATGATTTCTTTACGGGAGAATCATCTAACATAATGCTTGCATCAACTGCAATGGCTGAAGGAAGACTTGTCGGAACCAATCTGTATTCCATTAAAGTAATTAGGAAGTATCAGGGTGTACTCGGTTCTTTTGCTACTAAGATAGGTAAGACATCATTTGCAGTTAGCGGTATAACGGAAAAACGTGCAAAAGCACACGGACTTGAATATGTTGTCGGAGTAGCCAAAGCTATAGATAGACATCCGGGTAAGCTTCCGGGGGCTTCGGAAGTAACCATAAAACTTCTATTTTCAACCTACTCGCATCATCTATTAGGAGCTCAGATAATGGGAGGAGATTCTGTAGGTGAACTTATTAATATGATGTCGGTAATGATCTTAAACAAAATGACCGACATGGATATTGATACATTGCAAATCGGAACACATCCATTGCTGACAGCTTCACCTGTTGTTTATCCGGTTATAACTGCAACAGTAGACGCTATTAAAAAGTGGTACAAATAAAAATTATAAAATTAAAGGTGAATAAGTGCACGATATAGAACAAAACAAAAAATACGAAGAAGAACAAAAGAGAATATCCGAAACAGTATCTAAAATTAAGCATCGCATTGCCGTTTTCAGCGGTAAAGGCGGTGTCGGTAAAACAACAGTCGGAGTTAATTTAGCATATGCGCTTCTAATGGAAGGTTATGCTACAGGGCTGCTTGATGCCGATATTACAGGTCCTAATGTTCCGAAAATGTTGAATGTGAATGAAGATATTATTTATTTGAATGAAAAGATAGTTCCGTTTGAAAAGTATGGCGCAAAGATGATTTCAATTGCAAGCCTGATTAAAAACGGACAACCTTTAATCTGGCGGGGACCGATGCGTTCAAAAGTTATTAACCAGTTTTTAGCTGATGTCGATTGGGGCGAATTGGATTATTTAATTGCAGATTTGCCTCCCGGAACCGGGGATGAAATTCTAACTATCGGGCAGGAAATGAAACCGGATATTGCTGTAGTTGTTACTACACCGCAAGAAGTATCGGTGCTTGATGCAGAAAGAGCCGTTAATATGGCAAAGAAACTCGAAATCCCTTTTATCGGAATTGTGGAAAATATGTCCGGTTTTGTTTGTCCGCATTGTAGTGCAGTGTTGAATATATTCGGTGAAGGCGGCGGTAAAGAACTTGCAACTTCGCTCAATGTTCAGTTTCTCGGCTCTATTCCGATAGATATTGATGCACGTATTTTAAGCGATAAAGGGAAGCCGATAGTCCTTGAAAAACCGGATTGTGAAGTTACATCTGCATTCAAAGGTATTGCAAACGTGATTAACTCAAAATATATGATTAACCCGGGTCAAAACAATTGATTAATGTGAGAGAGAAAGAATTAATTTATAAACCTATTGGAATTATTCATTCGCAGTTTACTTCTGTAGTAGGAGTTCCGATTCAACCATCCGGTGCCGAAGGTATTGGCGGTGTTGTCGAGGTTTTTGATGAATTCTATGACGGGCTGAAAAGCCTTGATGGTTTCTCTCATATTATTTTGATTTATCATTTCCATTTGGCAAATGGATTTCAATTAGAGGTGATTCCTTTTCTGGATAAAAAGTCTCACGGAGTTTTCGCTACTCGCGCACCGAACAGACCGAATTCAATCGGGATGTCTGTAGTTAAAGTGAAAAAAGTAGAACAAAATAGAATTTACATTGAGAATGTCGATATTATTGATGGAACGCCTCTTTTAGATATTAAACCGTACGCCAGTTTTTTTGATAATGTTGTAAATGAAAAAAATGGCTGGCTAAGTGGAAATGAGACTCTATCAAAAAAAATAAAATCTGATGAAAGATTCAAGTAAAAAGTATAAGAGAAGTAACATGCAAAAGAATGTAAAAATCGGTATTATTATTTGTAACAGGTACTCCGGTTGTGCCGGAGGAAAATGCTTTCGTGCTTTGAAAGAAAGAGAAGGAGCATTCGACATCTACAAAGAAAAAGATGTAGAAGTTGTCGGTTATACTACTTGCGCAGGCTGCCCCGGCGGAAATATTGAATATGCACCAGAGGAAATGAAAAAAAATGGAGCAGAAGTAATTCACTTTGCAACCGGTATGGTTGTCGGTTATCCACCTTGTCCAAGGATTAACTACTTCAAAAAATTTATTGAAGTTAAATTCGGGTTGCGAGTTGTAGTCGGTACCCACCCCATACCGGAGAAATATTACCTTACCCATACACAGTTAAAAACATGGAATACACCGGAGTGGAAAGAGTTTATTAAACCGACATTAACAAATACGGAAATCAGATTAAAGTATGATTGATTTTAGTAGAACTATAATAGTAATTAATTAAGGAAACAAGGAATGGGAAAATTACCTGAAATAGTATTAAAAGCCTGGGAAGCCCGGAAAGACCCGATTGTTTTTTCAACTGCTGATAAGGATGGAATACCTAACTCAATTTATGCAACATGTACATGGATTTATGATCCGGGTACAATAATAATTGCAGACAATTTCTTCGACAAAACAAGAAAAAATATTTCCTCCGGCAGCAAAGGAGCAATCCTTTTTATAACGGAAGAAAAAAAATCTTACCAGATAAAAGGAAGCCTTGAGTATTATGAATCGGGTGAAATTTTTGATTACATGAAGAAAATGAACCCTGCCAGGCTGCCGGGTAGAGCTGTGGCAGTATTTAAAGCTGAAGAAGTATTTGCAGGTTCGGAAAAATTGAAATTTGATAACTGATTACTAAGTCTGCATGAAATAAGAGGATGTAAAATTAATGTTTGTAATCTTGAACGTAGATTTTAATGAGACAAAACTGAAACACTATAAAACAAAATTAAACAACAACAAAACAAGGAGGCATTATGCCTGGATTCGATAAAACAGGTCCTGAAGGTCAAGGACCAATGACGGGAAGAAAAAGAGGAATGTGCCGGGAGGAAGTTAAAGAAACTAAGGAACAGTCCTCAACTCAATCATCTTCAGAGAAGGAAGTTCTCTACGGTGTCGGCAGAGGCGGACGCCCTTATGGCGGAGGACGGGGTAATTGCTTTGTAGGCGGTAGAAGAAAACGCGGCTTCGGTAACGGTAGAAGAGCCGGACGTTAAGTGAAAATTGCTGCGGCATTAACCAAACCGGATAAATCTTCTCCAATATCTGAATCTTTCGGTAAAAGCGAGTATTTTTTTATTTATGATACAGATACTGAAAATGAGATTATTATCCGTAACCCGTTTGTTAATATTCTGGGCGGCTCTTGTATTCAAGCTGCCCAGATTATTATCGAAAACAATGTGGATGCAGTTGTAACAACCAGAATAAGCGAAAATGCACTCCGCTTTTTAACCGCAGCAGGAATAAAAGTTTATAAATCAGACCAGTTGAATGCACTCGATTCAATAAGTCTTTTACAGCAACAACGTCTTAAATTAATTGAAATAAATTTCGATTTTCAATTCGGGAATCGAAAAAGAAGAAGATACAGAAATCGTAATAATTATGGAGAAAAAAATGAATCATAGATTAGCAATAGCAATAGAAGAGTCGGCTGACTCAAAAGAAAAAGTAGCAGAGCATTTCGGAAGATGTTCCAAATTCCTTGTATACGAAATGGATGAAAATAAAGATATTGTTAAAACAGAACAATACTTTAACCCCCTAAATGGGCATCATACGGGAAATTGTCAACTCCCCGGTTATATTCAACAGTTTAATGTAAATACAATTATTGCCGGGGGAATGGGAAGAAAAGCAGTTGAGAACTTTCACGGATTCAATATTGATGTTATAACCGCTCCCGGTTTAGAGCTAAACGAAGCTTTTGAACTTTTCAAAAACGGAAAACTTGCCGGATACCAGGAGTGCGCCGGTCACGAACATGAATGTTAGAAGAATAGTATCGTGATTATTTCAATTGCTTCGGGTAAAGGTGGAACCGGTAAAACAACTGTAGCTGCAAGTATGGCTTCGGTTTTAAATTGTTCGGTTTATATTGATTGCGACGTGGAAGAACCAAACGGGCATTTAATGCTTAAACCGGAGTTTAAAAATGAAGAAACTGTTTACAAACTACTTCCTAAAATTGATTACAATAAGTGTAACTTATGCGGTAGGTGTGTTGATGTTTGTGAATTCAACGCTCTGATTAATATAAAGTTCGAGATTGTAATTATTGAAGAACTTTGTCATAGCTGCGGTGCTTGTAGTTATTTTTGTCCCGGAAAAGCAATTACGGAAGTTGAAAAAGAAATAGGGGTAGTTCGTTCGGGTATGTTCAACGGGAATTCGTTTTTCTTTGACGGACTGCTAAGAGTAGGAGAAGTATCTGCGGTTCCGCTTATTAAGAAAGTTAAAGAAAAAACAAGTACAAAGAATATCACAATTATTGATTCTCCGCCGGGGACTTCCTGTTCAATGGTAGAGACCGTTAAAGATTCCGATTACTGTGTATTGGTTACCGAGTCTTCTCCTTTCGGGTTGAGTGATCTTAAACTTGCAGTGGGAGTTTTAAAAACAATTAATATTCCTTTCGGAGTTATAATTAACAAGTATAGTGAAAATTTTCCGGACACCGAAAAATACTTGAAAGAAGAGAATATTAGACTATTATTAAAAATTCCTTTCGACCGGGAAATTGCGGAGAATTATTCAAAAGGTATTTTACCGGTTGAACTGAGCGAAAAACTGAAAGAAGAATTTCTGTCGGTTCTAAATGAAATCCGGGTTGAAGTAGAAAGTACGGGTATAAATGCCGGGTAACAACTATAAACAAATTGTATTCCTTAGCGGTAAAGGTGGAACCGGCAAAACGACGATGGCATTTGCAGTATCGTCTTTAATAAAAGATAAAGTGTTAATTGATTGTGATGTTGATGCTGCAAATTTATACCTTCTGGTTGACCCGGTTAGTCAAAGAGAATACCAATTTTCAGGCGGAAAAAAAGCATTTATTCAGAAAGAGAAATGTAATGAATGTGGTTTATGCGAAACTCTTTGCAGGTTCGGGGCTATTAAAAACTTCACTGTTGACTTTCTTAATTGCGAAGGTTGTGGGTTTTGTGCAAGAGCATGTCCTTCCGAAGCAATTTTGTTTGAAAAAAATATTTCCGGTTCTTATTTTGATTGCCGGTTAGATGATAAAACAGGTTTCTATTATGCAAGACTTTTTCCGGGTGAAGGGAATTCAGGGAAACTTGTATCTGAAATAAAGAAGAAGGCGAAGGAATCGATCAACGGATCTGTTAAGTATGTCTTTATTGATGGTCCACCGGGAATAGGATGCCCGGTTAATGCATCAATTGCCGAAACCGATTTTGTAGTATTAGTAACAGAGCCGTCTTTATCCGGTGTGCACGATTTGAAACGATTGATTCAACTATTGCAGCGGTTCAATTTGAAGTTCGGGGTAATAATAAATAAGCACGATTTAAACCCGGGTTTAACATCGGAAATAGAACTTTATCTTCAAAATGAAAAATTACCATTACTGGGGAAATATCCGTTTGATAAAAGGATAGCGGAATCAATAAAGAAAAAAATCCCGGTTACTGAAATTAATAAGGAATACAAAATTGTTTCGGAAAATGTTCTGAACCGGTTAGAGAATTACTTAGCTGAATCCAAAAAACAAAAACTGATGGAGCAATGAATAAAATAAAAATCACTTTGATCTTTCTCTTTTGTATATCAATAATAAGTCCCCAGGAAAATTCTTCATGGAAGAATGAACAGAATGGTATGAACATAACCGGCTCTAATTATTCAGGCTTTAAGATTGAGCCTTCACTTTACTTCGATTATGCAAATAACTTTGCAGGCGGCTTAAAAAAAGGTCCGGACTATTCCAGCCTTTTTGAATTGTCATTCGACTTCGACCTTAAAAAACTTATCAACCTGAACGGGGGGAACTTCTATGCAGAATTTATTGCAACCCGTGGCGGAGAACCGAGTAGTCTTGTCGGAGTAATGCAGAGTATAAGTAACATAGAAGCTCCGAACATGATTCGCCTTTATGAAGGATGGTACAAACATAATTTCTTTAACGAAGATTTAAGTGTATTGATAGGTATTAGAGATTTGAACTCGGAATTCGATGTAATTAATACAGCCGGATTGTTTATTAATAGCTCACATGGTTTAGGCGGAGAGCTTGCGCAAACCGGTGAACTCGGTCCATCAACTTATCCATATACTGCATTCGGAGTTGAATTTATTGGCAAACCTGCTGATAACATCACAGTTAAAGCAATAGCATTAGAAGGAATTCCCGGCAGTTTTGAAATTGACAACTGGCAGCCGAATCTATTCGGCTCGGACAAAGGTTTTTTTATTGCAACTGAATTAGCACTTACTTTTAATCTCGAAAAACGAAGAGCAAGTGAGACAATTTTTAACAGACCGAGAAAAAGAAGATTTTGCAATAGAAGGAGAATGCACGGAAGGAGCATAGATAATTCAATTACTCAAAACCTTTCAGGTGATCGTAATTTATCGGTAAAAATCGGCAGTTGGTTTTATACCTCCGAGTTTGATGATATTTATGAAGCTTCTATTTTGTCAGACTGCAAAAAATATGAAGATAATTTAGGTTTTTATACGTCAATGGAATACATACACCCTATTGGCGGTAGTAATAATACTGCATTAGGAACATTTGCAAGATTCGGAATTGCTAATCCCAATATTAACTGTAATCATTACTACATAGGTGCCGGTATTACTTTATCGAATATTTTTACAGACAATGATGATCAATTCGGTATATCAACGGCAATAATCAAATCCGGGGATAAGTTTAAAAAATTATTAGCTTATGACGGTTTTACAGCAGCAAACTACGAAGCTGTTTTTGAAGTAACTTATCGCTTCAATTTATTGGAGTATTTTGTGGTTCAACCGGACTTGCAGTATATAATCAATCCCGGTGCAGTAAAGGATATTAATAATGCTTTCGTCTTTATTTTAAGAACTGAATTTAGTCTTTAACGACTTCAAAACTAATTAGATGAACAAACGTAATAAATCAATGAATAAAAAAGAACAAGAAGAAACCACGGTAGAGATATTAAGAAAAATCGGTTATTCCGATAAAGCAATTATGATTTGCTTTATGAAATTAAATTTCGGCAAGATGAGTAAACCGGATATTGTAGCAAAGCATCAATCCGATTGCGGAGATATATTAATTCTTTATCTCAAAGTTCAGGATAATACAATTATTGCTGCAACTTACGAATATATAGGCTGCATGGGTTTACAGGTTGCAGCTTCCGCATTAACCGAATTGATAAAAAATATGACAATCGAAAATGCTTTACATGTCGAGTTCAGGGATATTTTCAATTATCTTGAAGGTGTTCCCGATTCAAAGCATGATTGCATTGAGCTTGCTATTTCAACACTGAAAAAGGGATTAGAGAAATCTATTATTAAATAAATGACAGAATCAATTTTAACACCGTTTCTTGAATCCGTAAAAATTACGGCTTTTGTTTTAGTAATGATGATACTTGTGGACTTGCTGAACGTTTGGACGCAGGGGAAATTATCCATACTTCTTCAGAAAGGAAGGAGATGGAAGCAGTATATTGTTGCTTCTTTTTTAGGCGCAACTCCGGGCTGTTTTGGAGCATTTGCAGGTGTTTCGCTCTATGTTCACGGCATGCTCAGCTTCGGTGCTTTAACAGGTATGATGGTGGCTACAGCAGGTGATGCTCAGTTTATAATGCTTGCAATGTTCCCTGAAACAGCACTCCTAATTTTCGGGATACTGTTTGTTGTCGGAATATTCACAGGAGTAATAACTGATTTTATTGTAAAGAAGTATCGTATTACTATTTGTACGGATTGTGAAGCTATTCAGTTTCATAAAAACGAATCGGGGTTTCTTCATTATTTCAAAGAACATATCTGGAAGCATATAATTAAAAAACATATCTGGAAAACTTTCCTTTGGGTATTTGGGGCATTGCTTGTTTTAGAATTCGGGTTGAAATTTTGGGACATTGAAGCTATTACTTCAGAGTATGTTCTTTTACTTTTATTGGCAAGCGCAGTAATTGGTTTAATCCCGGAATCGGGACCTCATATTATTTTCGTTACAATGTTTGCGCAAGGGTTAATTCCATTTTCTGTTTTACTTACAAGTTCGATAGTTCAGGATGGTCATGGTATGCTGCCGCTTCTTTCATATTCTGTAAAGGATTCGATAAAAGTAAAAGTATTCAATTTGGGATTCGGAGTTATTATCGGTCTGCTTTTTTATATGCTGGGTTATTAATGAAAATTATAGACTCAATACCGAAGTCAGAAAGCGATATGCTTCTTGAAACATGGGGATATAATTTGCTCTCTGAGTATTACACAATGATAAAAGAAGCAAACTTTAACGGCGGTTTTCTGCTTGATGTTGCTACCGGAACTGGCAGAGCGGTTTCAATTCTGACAAGGATGAATTATGAAGTAACAACAGCCGATTTAGATTTTTCAAAAAAGCCGGAAGTTGAGAGAAGAGTAAATCCTGAACTACTTAAGCGGTTAAAATTTCAGCAATTTAATCTTGAAAACATCCCGTATCCGGATAACTCGGTGAACAACATAGTATGTATCAACACTTTGCACGAATTGGAAAAACCGGATGTATGTTTGAAAGAAATAATTCGCGTTCACTCTAAAAACGGGAAAATGTTAATAGCAGATTTTAACCAAACAGGTTTTGATATAATGGATAGACTTCACTCGGTTAGATATAACCGTCTGCATTCAAGGGGAACGATTACTCTATCCGAAATCAAATCCGTTTTACTTGAAAACTATAAAAACGTTTCTACAATCAATACAGAACTTAATACCGGTTTTATAGTAAGCGAAAAGCAGATTAAAAAAAATTAAAAACATATAGAATAAAATAAAGGATTCAAAATGAAAATAGCAGTTACATCAACCGGAGGTTCGTTAGAGGCTTTGGTTAGCGAAAGATTCGGACGCTGTCCGTACTTTTTAATTATTGACCCGGAAACAATGAAGTTTGAAGCAGTATCCAACTTAGGCGGACAAATGGAAAGCGGAGCCGGACCGAAAGCAGCAGAACTAATTCTGAACAAAGGAGCTGAAGTTTTATTAACCGGGCATGTCGGCGACAAAGCAGAAGCTGTTTTGAAAAAAGCCAATATTAAAATTGTGAATGGGTTTACTGAAAACATGAAAGTAAAAGACGCCGTTACAGCATTCTTAAACAAAAACTAAAAAGGAGATTTTTGATGTACGTACCAACAAGAATATTTTTTACAAAAGGAGTAGGAAGGCATAAAGACTACTTAAGCTCATTCGAGCTTGCACTCAGAAGCGCTGGAATTGAAATTTGTAATCTCGTTACAGTTAGCAGCATTTTCCCTCCCGGATGCAAAAGGATAAGTAAAGAAGAAGGCTTGAAAGAATTATTGCCCGGACAAATTACCTTTGCTGTAATGGCAAGAAATTCTACTAATGAACCGAACCGTTTGATTGCATCTTCGGTGGGTGTGGCAATCCCAGGTGATAATTCTCAATACGGTTATCTATCGGAATATCATCCGTTTGGAGTAAAAGAAAAAATCGCAGGCGATTATGCAGAAGACCTTGCTGCGCAGATGCTTGCAACTACTCTCGGTTTGGAATTTGACCCGGAAGTTGATTGGAATGAAAGAGAGCAGGTATTCAAACTATCCGGTAAAATCGTAAAAACATTTAACGTTACTCAAACTGCCGAAGGTGATAAAAACGGTTTATGGACAACTGTTATTTCAGCAGCAATTTTGCTTCCTTAACAAGGATAAAGAATGCTATCGATTTTTCCGGTTAAATGCATCCGGATGCAGTTTGAAGTTAAACCGTACGACATTGATGCTGCAGGACATGTAAATAACATCGTTTATATTAGGTGGATTGAAGACTTACGGACACGTTTTTCTGAAGCTAATTTCAATCTGCCTAAAATAATCCACGATGGTTTATACCTTGCTGTTGTTGCAACATCAATAAATTATAAATGCCAGGTTAAACTTTTTGATGAACTTATAGGCTCATTGGAGTTTGTATCATTTAACCATGGTATTATTACATTCAAAATTGTTATTAGCAGCGGTAAAGGTATCTGCGCTGTTGCCGAACAAAAATGTGCATTTATTAATCTTGCCGACAACAAGATGGAAAAGGACCTGGTTAGTTATGGTTGTTCAAACATAAGTTGAATCAAACTTAAAACCGATTAAGCATAAAATGGAATTTGAGTAAATAAATTTTT
This sequence comes from Ignavibacteriaceae bacterium, assembly GCA_036795455.1. GTDB lineage: Bacteria > Bacteroidota > Ignavibacteria > Ignavibacteriales > Ignavibacteriaceae > DAIRET01. The sequence goes on along the minus strand of DAIRET010000005.1, from coordinate 9,322 downwards.
ATATTAAAACAACAGTTCAAATAAATAATCATATCAGAAACAGATTGAAGGAGTTCTAAATGGAAACACAACAAATATCTCTACCACGTATTGGTGAACCCGCACCGGAGTTTACCGCAGTTACAACACAAGGTAACATTAATTTCCCAACCGATTATAAAGGAAGCTGGGTTATTTTATTCAGCCACCCGGCAGACTTTACACCGGTTTGTACTTCCGAGTTTATGACATTCGCTACAATGGAAAAACAATTCGCTGAAGCTAATTGCAAACTTGTCGGCTTGTCGGTTGACGGACTTTATAGCCATATTGCATGGTTGCGTACAATCAAAGAAAAAATTGAATATAAGGGGATGAAAAATGTGGAAGTAAAATTCCCCTTAATTGAAGATATTACAATGGAAGTAGCAAAAAAATACGGTATGATCCAGCCGGGTGAAAGCAATACAAAAGCTGTAAGAGCAGTATTTTATATTGATCCCAAAGGAATAATCCGTACAATTATCTATTATCCGTTAAGTCTCGGTAGAAACTTCGATGAGTTATACAGAGCTTTAATTGCTCTACAGGCAGCGGATGAATTCGGTATCGCTACTCCTGCTGATTGGCGCCCCGGCGATGATGTAATTATTTCGCCCGCAGGTTCATGTAACAGTGCACAGGATAGAATGGAAGGAAAAGAAGAAGGATTAGAATGTAAAGATTGGTTCTTCTGTACAAAGAAAATCGAAAAAGAAACCATACTGAAAAAAGTATTAAAGAAAAAGTAATTTAGTTATTCCTTTCTTGTTTTAAGGAAGCACGTATGAATTTATTATCCATTATATCCGGATAAAAGGAATACGTGCTTCCTTTTTTTATATTTGTGTTCTCTTTTACGATTAACTATTAGGAACTATTATGAAAAACCTAAAACTATACCAGGTTGACGCTTTTACAGAAAAAATTTTCCACGGAAACCCTGCAGCAGTTTGTCTGCTTGATGAATGGGTTGATGATCAATTAATGCAAAATATAAGCAGTGAGAATAATCTTGCCGAGACTGCTTTTGTTGTTCCCAAAGAAAATGAATTTGAAATCAGATGGTTTACACCTAAAGTTGAAGTTGATTTATGCGGGCATGCAACACTTGCGTCGGCTTTTGTTATTTTTAATTTCATCGGCTATAAAAAAGAAGAAATCGTATTCAATTCAAAAAGCGGAATACTCAAAGTAAAAAAGATCGATGATTTGTTGGAGCTTAATTTCCCGGCTGATAATTTGACCCCGGTTAAAATTGAAGATGAAATTCTTAATTGCGTAGGAATTGAACCCATCGAAACATTTAAAGGTATTAGCGATTATCTCGCTGTCTTCAATACTGAAACAGAGATTAAAAATATTAAACCGGATTTTAGTAAGGTGTCCAAACTGAACAGCCGTGGATTGATAATAACAGCACAGGGAGAAAAAGTTGATTTCGTATCCCGATTTTTCACTCCGCAACTTGGAATTAATGAAGACCCTGTTACCGGTTCGGCTCATACCTCGCTTACTCCTTACTGGTCAAAAAAATTAGGAAAAAAAGAATTGAAAGCTGAACAGCTTTCCGATAGGGGAGGCTCTCTCTACTGTACCGAATGCGGAGAAAGGATTAAGATTGCAGGGCACGCCAGGCTTTATTTAATTGGAGATATCTATATTCGGTAAATTCTCTTCAATTGAAAAAGAAATTTTGAATCTGTTGGCAAATGTATTCTAAGCACACTTTTTAGAAAAAAACAAAACGGGATACTTCTACACGAGTGAAGTATCCCGGCTAATGGATGAGATTAGCATCCCCTTGTTAATTACAGTTAAAAGCCTGTATTGACATCAACGTTATCATTACCGCGTGTTGACCGCTTGAAGTTATTGAAATTATAAGAGAATAGGAGGTTGATTACCGGAACCTCCTGTTTCCCTGAAATGTAATTCAGGTAATTCTGTCCCGAAGCCATTACATTCCAGTATGAAGTTGTAAGAATGTTTTGTGCCTGTAAAGTAACTGAAAATCTCCTTTCGAAGAAATCTTTTCTCAAGGACATATTTAGGAAGAAAACAGGATGAAACTCAGCTTGTGCGTCAATCTGTTTCCCGTAGTAATTAGCGGATACCTGTAACCGGGTATCTTCCATTACTGTTAAAGTTGTGTTCAGTCTTGCTGTCCAGCTAAATGATTTTGTTTCAACTTTTCTTCCCGATAAATCGCCGTCAAGTTCATAATGAAAAAGGTTTACACCCGGGTCAATTCTCAACCACTGCAATAGGGGCAGGCTCGAAGATAATTCAACTCCGGCAGACAAAGTTTTCGCAAAGTTTCCGAATGTAGCGTATAATTTCCCGTTGTTATCTACTGTATGAACTTGAAGTACCGAGTTTTCCGAGTTCCTTAAGTAAGTTTGAACCGATGTAAAAATATTTCCAAACATTTTCTGATAATTCAATTCGTACGAATTTATGTATTCAGGTAAAAGCTGAGGATTACCGTAAGTAGTAAGATATGAATCAGAATAAAAAGGATACGGATTTAGTAAACTCTCGTGTGGTCTATCTACTCTCCGGCTGTAACTGAACTGCAATTGATGGTCTTCTATCTTTCTGCTTATACTGAAAGAAGGAAACAAATCCATTTTATCATACTTATAACTGCTGTTGAGGGTGTTTTGATTTAATAGTCTATCAAGGTATTCTCCGCGTAATCCTGCCTGGAAATTAAAGCCGAAAAAAGCATTTGAATAAGTAACGAACCCGGCGTAAACATTATTTCTGAAATTGAAATTGTTTGTCAAATTATTGTCAATAACCCATATAGGATTGTTCCAATTAAAGGTTTTGTATTCGATATCCAGGTAGCGGTACGAGAAATTCGATTGAACACCGATTTCAAGTGAGCTTGTTGGATCGAATTTATGCGAATAATTTACTTTAATTCTTCCTTCATCGCGATTGGTGCCGTTTTTAAATTCCGACATCAACGGAGTTAGTGTTCTTGAAAAAGTGTTATCGGTTGAATGCTCATCAGTTTTTTGAACATTCGGCATGTCGACTTTTGTATAAAAGAACTCGAAGATAATATCATTTACATCCGGTTCAAATTTGTGCGTATAATATAAAGAAGAAGTAAAAAACTTCGCCGACAGGTCCATCCTGTTCTTTATATATGCGTATTTTTCCAATCCCGGTTCTACTTGATGAACTTTGGAATTGTAATCTCTCCCCATGTCAATACTACCGAAAGAAGCATTTATCGCAAAGCTGTTTTTGGGGTCAATAGTGTAGTCAATGCCAACTCTTACGTTTGTTTGATCTCTTCTGTCTCTTCTGTCAATTTTTGTTAGATTGTTCAAAAGCCCGGAAGGGATAACGGTATTTCTATCCATTTCCTGATTTGAAAAATAGTTGTTTATTCTAAAGTCTGCACCGGCTGTAATATTTAAACCGTTAATAGAGTAATTTCCTGAAAAATCCGAATTGTATTTATCGCGTGAACCCACACTTCCGTTAGCGATTCCACTAAGACTATATTCGGCTTGTTTTTTAAGATTAATGTTGATTATACCAGCCGCACTTTCCGCATCGTATTTTGCAGAAGGATTGGTAATTATTTCTATATTCTCAACTGAATTTGCTGCAATCTGCCTCAATGCATCCGCGCCTTGCAATACATAAGGTCTGCCGTTTACGAGTATTGTGAAATTACCGCTTCCCCGTAAATAGACGTTCCCGTCCGCATCGACTCTAACCGAAGGTTGATTTCTTAACACGTCAAGTACGGTTCCACCTGATGAATTTATATCTGCCGAAACATTAATTACTTTTTTATCAAGCTGGAATTCTTCAACCGGCTTTTCTCCGCTTACTTTTGCTTCACCAAGCTCAACGGCATTTTTTAGAAGTTTTACTTCTCCAAGGTTTACTTTACTCTTACTTTGGGATATTGTAATATTCGGAATGAACTTACTGCCGTATCCCATGTAACTGATTTTTAAGTAGTAATTTCCTTCCGGTAGATTTGGGAATAAAAACTCTCCTTTAATTCCGGTTGCCGAACCAGCAGCAAAGGACGAATCAACTCTATTGTGTAAAGTGATATTTGCATATTGAAGCGGTATTCCGTCTAAAGAATCAATTATAACTCCCTCAACCGTACCGGGTTTAGGATCGGGTAGAAACCCGGTTTCCGAACTTCCGTATATTGCAACTGAAGATAAAATTAGTACAGCCAGTAAAATTTTCCGACTCATCATAAACCTCGTTAGTTTAAATCCATGAAAAATAACGATGCAAAAATAAATAGTCCGATATGCGGGATTATTCAATACTTGTTATGCGGTAGAATAATTAACTAAACGTTCCGAATATTTGATAACATACAGCAACCTTCCTTTAAAAGTGATTCTTTTGTCAAGCGGTAAAGGAATAGATTCAACAACAATTATAAACTCCGGGTAATGTGGATGCGCAGTCAAAAATTGTCAACCTTTTTATAGAATTGTATTGCATCAATATTCCCAATTGATTAAATTCCCTTCAGCATAAATGATTTCTTTAACCATAAAATCAACAAGTATCGGCAACCTGTTTTAATAACTATACAAATAGAATAAATGCAGCGGTGAATAGCATGAAAGACAAAGAAAACTCGTTCGAAAATATTGAAAATCCATTTAAGGAGATATGGGATAACACGCTTGACGGAATGCGGTTAATCGATGAAACCGGGAGAGTTCTTCTTGTTAATGATGCTTTTTGTAAAATGATTGGTAAAACAAAAGAATCGCTTGAAGGAGAAGCCTGTTCAATTATTTATGATATGCGTTACAGGGAGAATATGTTCATTAAAATTTGCGAGCGATTCCGGACGGGGAATATCGAATCCCACTTCGAAAGAAAGCTGCCACTTTGGAACGGAAAAAGAGTCTGGTTTGAACTCTCCAATTCATTTATTAAAATGGGAAAAGGGAAAACCTTACTGCTAAGTATATTCAGAGATATAACAAAAAGAAAAAGCATAGAAAACAGGCTGCGTGAAAGCGAAGGGAAGTTCCGGGGATTTGTCGAGAAATCAATTAATGGTATTTTAATGGTTGATGAACAGGGCATTATTCTTGAATGGAACTACAAATTGGAACAGCTAACAGGAGTATTTAAACGGGAAGTGATGGGAAAGTTTCTCTGGAATGTTCAACTGGAACTATCGCCCAGTAAATACCATCGACTGCTGACATACGAAGAGTTCAGAGATATACTTGATAGGGGCAGAGCTGCCCCGGAAGGAGAGCCGGTTTTTCACTGGAGTGAAATAACATTTCAGAATCTCGACGGAAATAGAAAAGTTATTCTTACACGCTTTTTCCCGTTGAAACTTCAGGAATCGCTTATACTTGGCGGGACTATTTCCGATGTTACGGAGAGGGTAAGCACAGAAGAGAAAATTTGTGAGAGCGAAAACCTTATTACAGGCTTATTGAATTCATTATTGCATACAGCAGTGGTTACAGACCAAAATGGGAACATACTTTTTTACGGAAACAGTTTTTCCTCTTTCCTGAATAAACCTGAAGAAGACTTGACAAAGTTTAACTATTTCAAATTACTACCGGAAGAATCTGCCGTACACAGAAAAATGTTTTTCGATAAGTTGATAGAGTCAGGTACCCCGTTATATTTTGAAGACGTTTGTTTTGATAAAACATGGGAGAATAATTACACAATTATTCCGGGACACGGGAGCAAATGTCCGCCGAAAATTATTTTATTTTCAAGGGATATAACAGACCTTCATTTAAGCGGGAAAGAATTCAAAGAAACAATAGAAGAAACAACAGAATAAAACGATCTTGATCGGTATAGTTACCCGGCATATTAGTCAGCCGGAACATTGTGCGCTTATTCCATCTGTATATTGGGACAAGGTTTCATTTTAACTTCCAAATTTATCTTAAAATTAAAGCCCTGATTATTATATTTGCACAATTAATTATCAAATTTTCGGAGAAAAAGAATTAATGGCATCTACATCAGATTTCAGACCCGGCATGGTAATCCGCTGGAATAACGACCTTTATACTATTGTTGAATTTCAACACGTTAATCCAGGCAACTGGCGCGCATTTGTAAGAACAAAATTAAAAAATTTAAAAACAGGGCGTGTACTTGAGAACAGATTCAGATCCGGCGAAAGCATTGATGCTGTACGGGTTGAAAGAAAAACCTTCCAATTCCTTTATAGAGAAGGGGCGGATTTTGTTGTAATGGACAACGAAACTTATGAACAGTTGAACATATCTCCCGAAGTAATCGGAGAAGGTGAAAAATACCTTAAAGAGAATACAAACATTGATATCCTGTTTGACGGCTCAGTTATACTTGCAGTTGAAATTCCGATTTTTATTAATCTTAGGGTTGTTGAAACAGAACCCGGGGCGAAGGGAGATACGGTATCGAACGTGCTTAAGCCGGCGAAACTCGAAACCGGTGCTTCTGTTAATGTTCCGCTTTTTGTTGAAGAAGGAACTTTGATAAAGGTAGATACAAGAACCGGTCAATACGTTGAGCGAGTGAAAGAATAGCATATAGCTGTATCATTCATTGCAAATTAAAAATTCCAGGCTGTTTCTTATTCGAAAAGGAACAGCTTTTTTATTTTATCTTTGTTAAAATTCTATCTTTCCGAACCCCGGATAGTAATTTGAAAAAACTTTTCTCAATTAAAGATTCATCAAAAGACCAGTAGATGAATTCAGCTTTCCCGATAATCAAATCATCAGAAACAAAGCCCCAGAAGCGGCTGTCCATGCTATCGTCCCTGTTATCGCCAAGTACAAAATAGTAATCTTTTTGAAATGTATAAACGGTAGCTTCAACGCCGTTGATTGTAATTTGTTTCCCATCGTTGCTGCTTATTCTTTCACCGGCTTCCCTGTCGATTATGGTCTGCCATGTATAAAAATTATCAAAAGTTAATTCGATTTTCATCCCCTTTTTAGGTACTGTAATCGGACCATAAAAATCTTCGTTCCAATTACTTCCTTTCGGAAAAATTCTGCTGTCTCCGTCTCCCGGTATCCTGATGCGTGATGATTTCAAAATTCCGTTTTCGGGAAGGTCCACTACTTTATTATTAACATATAAAACTTTATTTATAATCTGGATTTTATCACCCGGCATTCCTACAACTCTTTTTATATAATTAAGATTACTTGAAGGATTCAGTTCATCACGGTTTCCCGGAAACTTGAATACAATAACGTCATTACGCCCGGGTTCTCTGAATGCCGGGAACCTTAAAGTAGGAATTTCAATACTTGTGAACGGAAGATTGGGCGGAGTAGTTACACCGAAAACTATTTTATTGACAAGAATATAGTCCCCAACCAGCAGCGTGTTTTCCATGGATGCAGTAGGAATTTTAAATGCTTCAAGGAACAGCGTTTTAATAACCAGCGCAGCAAAGACGGCGACTAATAAGATTATTACATATTCTCTTATCTTTGATATAATTCTTTTTATAGTCGGAGTTTCCATCGTCCCGCATTATTTTTTTCGGAGAAGAAGAAAAAAAACATTAAAGAAGTCTTACTCTTCAATCTGTAAAACTGCAAGAAAAGCTTCCTGCGGAATTTCCACATTGCCGACCTGTTTCATTCTTCTCTTTCCTTCTTTCTGTTTCTCAAGCAATTTTCTTTTACGTGTAATATCACCGCCATAACACTTGGCGAGTACGTTTTTACGAAGGGCTTTTACAACAGATTTGGAAATCACTTTAGTTCCGATAGCCGCCTGGATAGATATTTCGAACAACTGGCGTGGAATAAGGTCTTTCAACTTGGAACAAACTTTTCTTCCCCAGTCATAAGATTTTGATTTATGAACAATCATAGAAAGCGCGTCTACCGGCTCGCCGTTAAGAAGTATATCCAGTTTAACGAGGTCAGATTCTTTATAACCGATGAACTCATAATCAAGAGAAGCATATCCCCGTGTAGTCGATTTTAACTTATCATAAAAATCAAATATAATTTCCGATAGCGGGAATTCAAATTGTAAATCGGCTCTTGTTGGATCAAGATAAGTTGTGTTTATATAAGTACCCCTCTTATCCATAGCAAGTTTCATTATGTTGCCGACATATTCGCTGGGGGTAACAATTTGCGATTTAACGTAAGGTTCTTCGATATAATCAAGTTCACCGACTGCGGGCATAGTAGCTGGATTATCAACCGTTATTTTTTCTCCATTTTTTTTATATGCTATATATTCAACGTTTGGTAAGGTTGTAATAATTGCCTGCTTGAACTCTCTGAATAATCTTTCCTGAACGATTTCCATATGCAGCAAACCGAGGAATCCACATCTGAAACCGAAACCAAGTGCTGCCGAAGTTTCAGGCTCATATACAAGTGCGGAATCATTCAACTTAAATTTTTCGAGTGCATCGCGTAAATTTTCAAATTCTTCCGAGTCGGTTGGATAAAGCCCGCTGTATACCATCGGTTTGACTTCTTTGTATCCCGGCAGCCGCTCTTTAGAACCACCTTTTTGATGGGTAACTGTATCACCGACTTTCGTATCATGTACATCTTTTATACCTGAGATAAGGTATCCCACAGAGCCGGCAGTTAATTCGGAAGTTTTGATTTTCTTTAATCCGAGGATACCGATTTCTTCAGCATCATAAAGTTTATCATGTGCAAAGAAACGAATTTTATCTTTCTCTTTTAATGTTCCGTTGAAAATCCTGATATACGCAATTGCCCCTCTGTACGAATCGAAAACAGAATCAAAAATCAACGCCTGCAAAGGAGCTGATGAATCTCCTTTCGGAGGCGGAATTCTATTTACAATTGCTTCTAGAAGTTCGTCAAAGCCGAGGTTTGCTTTAGCACTAACGGGAAGAATCTCTTCGCTTTTGCAGCCGATTAAGTCTATTATCTGGCTTTTTACTTTGTCTACTTCGGCGCTCGGTAAATCAATTTTATTTATTACAGGAACAATCTCAAGTCCTGCATCAATTGCAAGATAAAGATTACTTATTGTTTGAGCTTCAACACCTTGTGCTGCATCAACAACAAGAATTGCTCCTTCGCAAGCTGCAAGCGAGCGTGATACTTCGTAGCTGAAATCAACGTGTCCCGGTGTATCAATTAAATTAAAAGTGTAAAATTCATTGTTTTGCGATTTATATTTCATCTGTATAGCATGGGATTTTATAGTAATCCCTCTTTCCCGTTCCAAGTCCATATCGTCAAGCACTTGATTTTTAGCTTCTCTTTCAGTAATTGCGCCTGTTTTTTCTAGA
>DAIRET010000097.1:0-10947 GCA_036795455.1 Ignavibacteriaceae bacterium | reverse complement strand
ATTTGTAGGGCTCGGTTCAATAGTAACTACCGAACAGGAAGCACAGCAGCTAACAAGCTACCTATCATTGGTTATTTTACTTCCTATCGTTGTTGCAATGCCTGCTATGCAGAACCCGGATTTATTAATCGTTAAGATATTCTCATTTATTCCATTAACAACTCCTGCAATAATGCTTCTAAGAATAAACAGTGTTCCCGTACCGCTATGGGAAATTGCAGTAACAACGGCATTGCTTATCGTATCAATTTATTTGACTGTTCTTTTTTCTGCCAAAGTTTTCAGAATCGGGATTCTTTCTTACGGGAAAAGACCTTCCTTCAAAGAAGTTATGAAATGGTTGAAAAGCAGCTAAACGTGTAAAATTGTATGCCGGTTCTCGCCTCTGTTTTAGCAGCATTAATCCCCATATTGATTTATTTATATCTAATATGGAGATACGACAGATTTGACCCTGAGCCGGTTTCTCTTTATTTAAAGAATTTTATTTGGGGAGCGGTAGGAGCAATACTCCTCTCAATTGTCGGTAACTTTTTTATGAGTTCTTTTTTTTCGATTTTCATAACCGACAAACATCTACTCGCACATGCTGAAACCGTGATTATTGCCCCCGTGGTTGAGGAGTTGACAAAAGGAGTATTTCTACTGATTACAGTTGCCAACAGGAAATTCGACAACATGACGGATGGAATCGTATACGGCGGTGCAATCGGGCTCGGCTTCGGTATGACTGAAAACTTTCTTTATTTCATCATGTTCGGGAATACATTTTCGGAATGGATATTTCTCGTAATAGTTAGAACTCTTTTTACAGCAGTTATGCACTGCGTTTCAACGGCTACTTTCGGGGCTTTTCTCGGTTATGCCAAATTCAGACCGGTGTGGATTAAAATACTCTTCCCCCCTCTTGGATTATTCCTTGCGATGTTCATCCACTTTGCATGGAACTATAGCGTAAGTTTTGATAACACTTCAATACATGGATTCCTTTTTTTAATCGGCTCAATAATCATTTTTCTTTTCACTTTTAAGATTTCAGTTCTTAATGAAAAAAAACTGATTTACAACGAACTGAAGGAGGAATCATCAAACGGGTTAATCCCTGAAAAGCATTTAACTATTTTAAATTCAACAATAAGAGAGCATAAAGGCTGGATTGATGAATCAATCCGTAAACCGTATATAAAAGCTGCGACAACACTTGCATTCAGAAAAATGCAGTTAAAAAATAGTTCCGGTTTTAACAGATTATTTTATGAAAATGAAGTAAATTTTCATCGTCAATTTTTAGAAGGTTTGTTAAAAGAAAAAGATAATGAAGAATTCAACTTGTATCTACCTGGTTCCGACCAACCCGATTTATAATTTAAAGCTGGTTCCCGGGATAGATAAAATGACTGCGGAATATACATCGCACCTTTTTTCGTTATTGTATCTGAATTTACTCGAGGTTCTGGATAATCATTCATATAAGTTTGAAATAAAACCATGCCTCGATATTGAAGATAAAGGCTTTGTAAACGGTTCTCTTGGACTCCAACCCATTAAAAGAGAGTTTACATTCATTAATACTTCCCAACTACGGACGGATTTAACCGAACTGCTCGAAAAACATTCTGATAGATTTTCAAAGAATATAATCATCCGTACGAATATGATCGGTATTACTCTAAAAGACCTCGACAAAATTTCAAATTTATTGAGTTTGGATGATAATGTTTCGGTTATCGGGAAAGGACATAATGGTAAGGTGAACTTCTTCGGATTTAATAAATTTTTCGACGATTTTTTTTCCGATCTCCCCTTTAGAAATTATTCCTATGATACTTTTCTGCAAAGAGTCTGTGAACTTGACAATTTGTTGTATATTCTTGACGGTTATTACCCTGTCGAGACGGTTTCAGACTTCCGGCTATTATATAAAGTTTTATCCAAAAGGGAGAATTACCCGTTTTGCAGCAGGGAAATTCATGAAAAACTAACCGACATTTTTATAGAATACAAGGAATTGTTATAGTTATGAAAGTAGGAATTTTCGGCGGTACTTTTGACCCGGTACACATCGGTCATTTGATTACTGTGCAATCGGTGATTGAACTTCGTAAACTGGATAAGGTGATTCTTATTCCAAGTTATATTTCACCTTTAAAGCAGGAAGAAAAGCACTCTTCTCCTACCGATAGAATGAACATGGTAAAACTTACAATTGAAGGAAATAAAAAAATCGAAGTTTCCGATTTTGAAATCAGGAATGAAAATGTTTCTTATACAATTGATACTGTAACTCATTTTTTGAATGAGCATTCATCAATCGATTTAATAATCGGTTACGATAACCTACTTGTATTTGATAAGTGGAAAGACCCGGATAAGCTGGTAAAACTATGTAATATTGTCGTTATGAAAAGGAAAAGCGATATACCGGATAAAAAGAATAAATACTTTGATTCGGTAACTTTAATTGATACACCGGTAATCGAAATAAGCTCGACCGAGATTAGGAAACGTATCCGCAATAATCTCCCGGTTAATTATCTTGTTCCCGACCCGGTTCTGAAATATATTTGTAAAAACGATTTGTACATATAAACAGAAAGAAACGATTTGATTAGTGAAAGTTTTATTAAGAATCTATTAAATAAAGATAAAAGAAGTATTGCAAGGGGAATAACATTTATTGAATCCGACAACGAAAAATCAGAGTATCTGCTGCAGGAAATATATTCAAACTGCGGTAATGCGTACCGCATCGGAGTTACAGGACCTCCCGGAGCCGGTAAAAGTACAATAACAAATCAACTTGCTAAATTATTCCGCTCACTAAATAAAACAGTCGGAATAATTGCCGTTGACCCGACAAGTCCTTTTTCAGGGGGCGCTTTACTGGGAGATAGAGTTAGAATGTCCGAAATAGGTAACGATACAGGGATTTTTATTCGCAGTATGGCAACAAGAGGAAGCCTGGGTGGCTTGAGTAAAAAAGCTGTCGACGCTGCGGATGTTCTTGATGCTGCCGGTTACGATTTTGTTATTTATGAGACAGTGGGAGTGGGACAATCGGAGCTTGATATTATGAAAGCTGCGGACACAACTATTGTTGTAGTTGTACCGGAATCAGGTGATTCAGTTCAGGCTATGAAAGCAGGTTTGATGGAAATTGCGGATATCTTTGTTGTTAATAAAAGCGACAGACCCGGCTCGGATCAAGCTGTTAATGCTTTAAAAACAATCCTCTTCCTGAAAAGCCATGATGAAAAAACATGGATGCCTCCAATTTTAAAAGCAATTGCAGCAGAGAATAAAGGTATTAAAGAGATTGTTGACGAGGTTGAAAAGCATAAAAATCATCTTCTACAGAATGAGACTTATTTGCTCAAAAGAGAACAAAAAACGAAGTCAAGAATTAAAGAGATTGTTGAAACAAAAATCTTGAGAGAGCTCTGGAAAAACGAAAACGAACAACTTCTGAATACTTCTATTGAAAAAGTAGTCATAGGTAAAGTGTCTCCTTATAAAATTGCCGGTGAAATAATTGAGAATTTTAAAGAAAGCATAAACGGAAATAAATAGTTTTCTGTTCCCATAATCCGAAGTGTCGAAAAACTCCTATAAATGTAAATTAAATCAAAAAATGAGAATAGCAAACGTCTTTCTGGTATTCTTTTTATTTCAGGCTAATCATTTACCCCAGAATAGTAGACTGTATACTATGGTAGATTCAATTTCGAATTACATAATTTCGGATGAATTCGAGAAGTTAAAAAGTAATAACTCGGATATTGAATTGATTGATTCGATTTATGTTTTTGCTTTACGAATAAATGATTACAATCTTAGAGAGACTCTACTTTCTTTAACATTTGCTACTTTGCCTTTTAATCATGTACCGATTACAACACCTTTTATAGGAGTAAAGATAAAATACCCGCTCATAACCTCGCCCCAAAATGTTTTTCTAAAGAAAGTAGAGAAAATGCCCGGAAGGTTTTTCTACGATACTCCGGATAACGATTTCGGAGACAAAGACAAACTTGCACATTTTTTCGGGAATGCTTTCGTTGCTTATTCATTGAATTTCTTTGAATTAACCTCCATTATTGGTTATTTTGTAGAGGTATTTGAAGAAACTTTAAAGGTTTCTAAATTTGATAAAAGAGATATTCGAGCTAACCGCCTCGGGGAATTATTCGGTAAGCAGTTGTCGAAAAATGAAGATGCTCTTCCATCAAAACTATTTATTATTTTTAACTTACAAAACATTAGATATTAAGAATGAACACTATTTTAATCATTGACGACGAAAAAGAGATTTGCGAAAGTATTAAAATGATACTTGAGTTCGAGGAGTACAACGTTGATTATTCAACATCGGGTACACAAGGACTTGAGAAAATTATTTCAACTCCTTACGATGCTGTATTGCTTGATATTCAAATGCCGGATATAAACGGGTTTGAAGTATTGAAAAAAGCAAAAGAATACGATTCCAGTTTGAACATATTAATCATCTCAGCATTCGGTAATATCGAGAATGCAATTCTTGCCACAAAGTTAGGTGCATTTGATTTTATTGAAAAGCCAATAGACAGGGATAAACTTTTAATTAGTGTTAGGAATGCTGTTGCTCAATCCAGTTTGAGACGGGAAAACATCGAAATGAAGAAAACCCTTCTTTCGGATGGACAGATTGTCGGCAGAAGTAAACCGATTTTACAGATTCTTGATTTGATTGAAAAAGTAGCTCCAACCGATGTTAGAATTTTGATTACGGGCGATAACGGGACCGGGAAAGAATTGGTTGCAAAAGCAATCCATCAAAAAAGTTTGAGAAAAGAAAAGCCGTTCGTTGAAGTAAACTGTGCAGCTATCCCCAACGAGTTGATAGAATCGGAATTATTCGGGCATGAAAAAGGCTCATTTACCGGTGCATTTCAACAACGAATAGGAAGATTTGAATTGGCTAATAAGGGAACTCTCTTTTTGGATGAAGTCGGTGATATGAGTCTTCAAGCACAGGCAAAAGTTCTGCGTGCAATTGAAGACGGAAAAATTGAAAGAGTAGGCGGTACTAAAAAAATTGACGTTGACGTTAGGATAATTTCAGCTACAAACAAAAACTTAAAAGAAGAGATTGAAAAGAATAATTTTAGAGAGGATCTTTTTCACCGCCTTAACGTTATCCCGCTTAAAGTTCCGTCGCTGCGTGAAAGAGTTGAAGACATCCCTTTGTTAGTTGAATATTTTGCCCGCGATATCGCGGCAAAACATAAAAAAGTAACCCCGGTTTTTTCCGAGGAAACAATTAAACTGCTACAGCAATTAAACTGGACAGGCAATATCCGGGAATTAAGAAACATTGTTGAGCGTATTATCATTATTGTGAATAAGAAAGTAATTACAGTACCGGATATCGAGTTTTTAATCCCGTATGAAAAAGCATCGATTGAGTCGTTAATTGATGAAAGTAATTCGTTCCAGGACTTCAAAGAAAAAGCCGAGAAAGCATTCATCTTGAAACAGCTTGAACTTAATAACTGGAACATAAGTAAAACGGCAGAAGTACTTGATATCCAGAGAAGTCATCTTTACAACAAAATGAAGAAATACGAAATTGAGAAAGGAGAATAAGAATGGCTGAAACTATTTTCTCAAAGATCATCAGAAAAGAAATCCCTGCTAATATTGTTTTTGAAAATGAGAGTGTGCTTGCTTTTAAAGATATTAACCCGCAGGCTCCGGTGCATGTATTGATTATCCCGAAGATTGAAATCCCGAAAGTATTGAATTTAAAAGGGAGCGAACACGCGGTTTTATTAGGTGAAATGATTGATGCAGCTAACAAAATAGCTGAAGAAACCGGGATAGCTAAAGACGGTTTTAGGCTTGTTTTAAACTGTGGTCCGGATGGAGGACAGGAAGTTTATCATCTTCACATGCACATACTTGGCGGACGTAAAATGACCTGGCCTCCCGGCTGAGCTATGTATTGTAACCGCAACTTCAGTCTGTATTTCCGCTAATTTTTTTTAGCTTTTCTAAGAATTCATTCAGTTCATACTTTGAATCGAATGCTTTTAATTCTTCTTGAGAAACTTCATTCGGAATGTAATGCTTTAATACTTCGAGATCGGTTTTTGTAAGTGTAATTGAGTTCAATATATAATCTTCAAAGGCTTCCCATGCTAACGGAACAACCTTTTTGACTATTTCAGCCATTGCAAGAGCAAAAACCCTTATTTCGTATTGTGCGTGCTTATCAATTCTAAGTTTTAAGAAGTGAAATAAATTATGCAGATCAATTTTCCAGTACCATTGGGTATAGAGTAAAAGGGGGAGATTTATTCTTGCCAATTCCCTCGAAATATTATTTTCGAGCATTTCGTTATAACCGTCAAAGGAATGTTTTTGTCCGTAGTTTAAAATATCAATAACTCTTTTTCTTATTTCTGCGGGAACTTCATCATCGCTTCTTCCCTGCCTGTTTGTAAGACTTTGCGGTTTAATAACATCGTTTTCGGGCAGATAAAATTCATCCGGCATAATTGAGTACCGTCCCGAATACTCATTCACGTTTGCTGTTCTGTGTCGTATCCACTGCCTTGCAACAAATATCGGTAGTTTAACGTGGAATTTAAATTCAACCATTTCAAAAGGTGTAGTATGCTGATGGCGCATCAGGTAGCGGATTAATGTTCTATCTTCTTTTACTGTTTTAGTCCCTCTACCGTAACTAACTCTTGCAGCTTGAACGATAGAGCCGTCGTTTCCCATATAATCAACCAGGCGGACGAATCCGTGGTTTAAGCATTTAAATTCTTTTTCGAGTAATTGATCCGCTTCTGGTGTTCCCGGTTTTGACATTAAATTCCTTTCCTTTTTTGAGTTGCAAATTAGTTATTTTTCAACAATTGAAAAACAACTGGGTTATATTTCCTATTAATGATTGAACAAAATATTAATGTAAAACATTCATACTACCGCATCCTATTAAAATAGCATTATAGTTATACTTTGAGCGAATGATATTCACTGCCCTCAGCATTCTTTTCCGTTTTATTTCGTAGTCGTCAAAAAGCAGTTCCTGTTCGCTGTACTTTGTAAAATTTGTAAGCCCGACACCTATCAATCTTACTGCTACCCTTCTTGTATAAGCATTTCTGAACAGTTTAACCGCAGTATCGTAAATAGTTTTATCATCGTCTGTAAAATCAATTGTTTTACTCCTTGTAAGTGTAGTAAAATCGGTATATCTCAATTTCAAATTTACAGTAGCTGCAACCCAGCCTTTTTTACGGAGAGAATGTGCGACTTTTCCCGAAAGTTGAAACAATATTTTTTCAAGTTCCTCTTTACTTGTTATATCATTTTCAAACGTAGTTTCTTTTGAAATACTCTTTCTTTTATGCTCGATTGATAAAAACTCTCTCCCCCTCCCGTTGGCTTTATTCCAAAGGTCAATCCCGACTTTTCCATAAACGGCAGAAAAATAATCTTGAGTTAAAGCAGTAATATCTTTTACGAAATAAATCCCTCTACTATTGAGGTTTTTCAGCATTACTATTCCTACACCGGGTAAAGTTTCAACGGGTAAATTTGCAAGAAACTCTTTTTCCATTCCGTTTATTACGTGTGTTATCCCTTTCGGTTTATGGAAATCGGAAGCAATCTTTGCTATTGTTTTATTGCTTGCTATCCCGATTGAACACGGCAGATTCAGTGTTTTCCATACCTCCTTCTGAATTTTTTCAGCAAGTTGAATAGACGAGCCGTATATTTTTTTACAGCCTGAAAAATCGATATAAAACTCATCTATTGATGCCTTTTCAATCAGCGGTGCATAATCAATAAGAATGTTTTCAACAAGATTTGAGTAACGGATGTATTCTTCGCCATGCCCGTGTAAGTAAATTCCATGAGGACATAATTTAAATGCCTGCCTTATCGGCATACCGGAGCGCAAACCGTAACTACGCGCTTCGTAAGAACATGCAGCTACCACTCCCCTCCCTTCCGGATCACCGCCTACTATAACAGGTTTCCCATTTAAAGAAGGAGTAAGAATTCTTTCAACCGAAACAAAAAAAGCATCAAGATCAAGATGAAAAATTGTTGACATATCAAATTACGATAAAATCATCCACCAGAGAGTTAAAGTAACAAACGAAAAAACTATTCCTATTCCCACTAAAATTGCCGCCAGGTCTTTGTTCAATTTATACTCTGTTGCCAATACTGCCGCAGTTATCATCGGAGGCATAGCAGCTTCAAAAATAGTAACATTAAAAACTAATCCTCTATCCGGCGTAAGCATTGAATAGATAAAAAATAAAACTGCCGGAGCCGCAATTAATTTGAATATCAAACCTACAGATAACTGCAATTTATGAGTGTTGATATGCGAAAACCGCAACTGGAATCCAACCGAAAACAAAGCCAAAGGTGTTAGTGTTTGTCCTAATCTTTCAAGTGTAAAAAAAACTATAGGCGGATAATCGATACTTTGTAACAATAACGCAGCAACTACCGAAATAAATGGAGGGAAAGTAAGAATTTCTTTTACAAGGTTCTGTTTTCCATTTGTTGAGGTACCGTATTTAACAGCCAGAAAAATCCCCAATGTTGAAAGAACCATAAAAGAACCAAGTTGATCAATTATCAGTCCGATAGGCAGTCCTTCTTTCCCCCAAAATACTTCAATCATCGGCAGCCCGAGAAAAGAAGTATTTCCGAGCCCGCAAACAAGTATTAAACAAGCAACAGTTGAAGCCTGCCAGTTCAATCTTTTACCGAGTAATTTGAAAAATATGAATGCCAAACCGAATAACAGCCATGCCATCGAAATCGGCATTAGCAGTTCAAGTTCAATTTTTAATTTTTGTACATAAAGCAGCGTTAATGCCGGGAGAGAAATATAGATAATAAAACTATTTAATACTTTGGGAGTTGTTTCCGGGAACCTTTGTGTAAGTCTTACAAGATAGCCGGCAACAAAGCAGAAACCTAATAGCAGAAAGTTTTGCATAGTTTAATTTAACAGGCTTTTTATTCTTTCAGGAAAATGAACACGGATTGAATCCGGTACCACTATTTTACTTTTCACGTCGAGCATTTCCATCAGTTCAAATGCATTTACAACAGCTTTACCGAAAGGATGATTATTAAGAATAACAAAAACTTCTTTCACCTTTTCAGCAATTTTTTTCAGCTTTTCGGATATTTCCGCCAACTCACCTTTGGAGTAAAGATAATCGTATCGCTGGCTCTGTTGTTCATAAGTTTGTTCTTTACCGAAGTTGTTGATTGAATTCATCCATGCATCCGTATTTCTACCGTGTAAGCGGATATATGCTTTTTGATTTGTAATGACCGGCTCAAAGATTATTGCTTTCCCTATTTCTGGTTGATCAATCGTACAAAATGTAACATCGTTTTCCTTGAAAAAATTCAGGGGCTCCGGCTTCATCCATGATGAATGCCGCACTTCCACAAACCGCACATACTCTGAAAAAGTATCAAGTAATTTTTGAAGATATTGAACCGTATAATCACTAAAAGCAAATGAGTACGGAAACTGAAGCAGTAAGCCGCCGAATCTATCGGTTTTAGTTAAGATGTTAAGATTTTCCTTCACATCTTTTATGTTTCCGACACTGAATTTCCGCTTGTGGGTAAAATCCTGGTGCAGTTTTACGGTAAACATGAAATCGTCAACTTCCTCAACCTTTTGCACCCAACCTTTTATTATATCTGAAGAGAGGTAAGCATAATAAGTTGAATTTACTTCAACACAATTGAAATAATGGGAATAATACTTCAACCAGTCGAATTTTGTTGATTGTGAATAAGTATAAAAAGCAGGTTTCCAATCTTTATAAGACCAGCCGGCAGTACCGATAAAAAATTTAGTTTCGTTCATCACCGTTCAAAGTCAAAACTAATTTTCTCGCTCCACCGTGGTTCCTGTGTTCACACAAGTAAATTCCCTGCCAGGTACCTAAATTCAGCATTCCGTTTTTAATAGGAATAGTAATTGAATTTCCGAGGAGTGATGATTTAATATGTGCGGGCATATCATCTGCTCCCTCGGAAGTATGGAAATAGTAGGGAGTATTTTCTGGAGCAAGCCGGTTAAAATGTGATTCAAGATCAACCCGTACGTCCGGGTCGGCATTTTCATTAATTGTTAATGATGACGAAGTGTGTTTAATAAAAATGTTCAATAATCCTACCGAAACATCCTTTATTTCCGGTAGTTGTTTAAGGATTTCACCTGTAATTAGATGAAATCCTCTCGGCTTTTGGCTTAACGTTATCTCTTTTTGAATCCACATAACTTATTTGAATACTGTAAATTAGACATAATAACTTAAAACTGTTTTTTTTATAAGAAGTAAATGTCCTACAAAACATTCCCCGGACTGTGCTTTGTAATCTTTCTTGTTGTACAGTTTTGGTGGCAGAGGGAGAAAAAGTTTGTTTTCCCTTGCCACCCGGAACAATTTCCAAAGGACCTCCAAAGGATCCCCTCGGATTTTGCAATTCGGACTTCGAAAAAATCACAAAAACACTAAAATTTCACTAAAATCTACATTAGGAAGAACCCAGGAAATTATAAAGCTTTAATTAATATATTGTTCACATTTATCACTTGCTGAGTATGTAACACCACTTTTTTCTGCTTCATACTTAATTTGAAGGCTCCCGTTTTTAACAGTTCCTGCTGCCGACATACTAACAGAATTTGTATCAGCAAGCGTAATTGTTTTTTCCCAGGGCAACGTAGGATTTTCTATTACTGTTAATCCAGTATTATCCATATAAGTAATACGCGAAATAACACCGTCACCCGTTTTCTCTACCTTATATTTAACTTGAATTGGCAACGGAACTTCAATTGGTCCGATACCTAACTCGCAAGTTTTGGCAGTCTGCTCGTTACTATCAGTT
>DAIRET010000096.1:0-10984 GCA_036795455.1 Ignavibacteriaceae bacterium | reverse complement strand
GATTCTTTCTCTTCAGTTGATACTCAAACTGAAGAGGAAATTCTAAAGAATTTAAAATCCTTTATGAAAGGCAGAACAAGCATTTTAATAAGCCATCGCGTGTCAACAGTAAAAGATGCGGATAAGATAGCAGTAATCCAGAATAATACAATTACCGAAGAAGGAACGCACGAAGAATTAATTGCTCTCGGAGGTTTCTACGCCGATGTTTATTACAAGCAGTTGCTCGAAAAAGAATTGGAAGAAATCAACTAAAATGGAAAGTATTAAAGGCATTGAATTATAATGGCTCAGGATGTAAGAGTTGATGATGAAGTATTAGGAAAAGCGTACGACGCCCGTTTGATGAAAAGGCTTCTCGGTTATGTTAAGCCTTATAAAAAATATGTTGTATTTGCTATCCTATTGAATATAGTTGTTGCCGCACTTGGACCGGTTCGCCCTTATTTGACTAAAATCGCCGTTGATGATTCTATTGCGAATAATGATTACACGGGACTGCTGTACATTTCACTTTTATTATTAGCTACGCTTCTATTTCAGTCTTTTATGCAATATTTTCTAACCTACTATACACAATATCTCGGGCAGAAAACAATTCTTGATTTAAGAACGCAGTTATTCACTCATACCCAAAAACTTGCAGCTAAATTTTTTGATAAAACCCCGATTGGCAGAATAGTAACAAGAACAACAAACGATGTAGAATCTTTGAACGAGCTTTTCTCAAGTGGAATAGTGATGGTATTCAGCGATGTATTTATAGTTTTATGGATTCTCGGGTTTATGTTCTTCCTCGATTGGGAATTGTCGCTTGTTACTCTTTCTGTTTTACCTGTTTTGTTTTACGGTACATTTTTGTTCAGAAAAAAAGTGAGAGAAACTTACCGCGACGTCCGGTTCCATCTTGCCCGGTTGAATTCATACATGCAGGAACATATTACAGGGATTTCGGTTGTACAGATATTCAATAAAGAAGAAGATGAATTAAAAAAATTCTCCGGTATAAATGCAGATCATCGGAAGGCAAATATTAACTCGATTTTCTACTACGCTGTTTTTTATCCCGGTGTAGAATTTTTAAGTGCGGTTGCCATCGGATTAATTATCTGGTATGGCGGAGGCGAGGTAATTCAAAATACTTTAACCCTGGGAACACTGTTTGCATTCATTCAATACACTGAAATGTTTTTTAGACCGATACGTGATCTGTCTGAAAAGTATAACATAATGCAAACAGCAATGGCTTCGTCGGAAAGAATTTTTAAACTCTTTGATAATCAAACGATAATCAAGAATTCCGACAACCCTGTCAATCTCGACAGTATAGAAGGAAAGATCGAATTCCAGAATGTATGGTTTGCATACAATGAAGACGAATACATACTGAAAGACATTTCATTCAACATAAATCCAGGCGAAACAGTAGCAATAGTTGGAGCTACCGGTGCAGGTAAGACGAGTACAATTAATATTTTTACGAGGTTTTATGACATCAATAAAGGTAAGATTTTACTTGACGGAATCGATATCCGCGATATAGACAAAAATGATTTAAGAAAACACATTGCAGTTGTTCTGCAGGATGTATTTCTTTTCTCGGGTACTATCAAATCCAATATCGGGATGAATAATCCATTAATAACCGATCAACAAATTGAGGAAGCTGCCCGCCTGGTAGGAGCCGATAAATTTATTGAGATGCTTCCTAAAAAATATAATGAAGAAGTTAAAGAGCGGGGGGCTACTTTCAGTGTGGGACAAAAACAGTTGATTTCTTTTGCAAGGGCACTTGCTTATAACCCGCAAATCCTTATTTTAGATGAGGCAACTTCAAGCGTTGATACTGAAACAGAGATTTTGATACAGAATGCAATTCAAAAACTTCTGGTTGGAAGAACTGCCATTGTGATTGCGCATAGGTTGTCAACAATTCAAAATGCGGACAAAATAATTGTTATGCACAAAGGAGAGATAAGAGAAATCGGTAATCATCAAGAACTGCTTGCAAAGAGAGGGATATACTATAAACTTTACCAGTTGCAATACAAAGACCAGGAATTAGTAAAAACATAAATCCAAAGGAGTAGAGACATGCCAAAAGCCCGATTCATGACACTTGAACGTCATATTATTGAAGGAGAAAGACAACATCCGGGAGCAACAGGCGAGCTATCAAGTTTGCTTTCAGATTTAGCAATTGCTGCAAAAGTGATTTCACTTGAAGTAAATAAAGCGGGACTTGTAGACATCCTCGGTTTTACCGGGGAAAGAAATGTGCATGGTGAAGATGTAAAAAAACTTGATGTTTACGCTCACGAAATGATGATTAAAGCGATGGATCATGGCGGACATCTTTGCGTTATGGCCTCAGAAGAAGATGAAGAAATAATTCATATTCCGCCCGAACATCATCTCGGTAAATACGTTTTGCTTTTTGACCCGCTTGACGGCTCATCCAATATTGATGCTAACGTAAGTATTGGAACAATATTTTCCATTTACCACAGAATCTCTCCCGATGATACACCAGGCACATTAGAAGACTGTTTACAACCAGGAGTTAAAATGGCGGCTGCGGGATACATCGTTTACGGCTCTTCTACAGTTTTAACTTATACCACGGGTCACGGACACGGCGTTCACATTTTCACGCTTGATCCGTCAATCGGAGAGTTCCTTCTATCTTCCGAGAACATACGCATTCCGAATAAAGGAAAAATTTATTCAATTAACGAAGGCAACTATAAGTACTGGCACCCCGGATTAAAAAAATATATAAAGTACTTACAGGAAGAAGATAAAGAATCCGGCAGACCTTATTCTTCAAGATATATCGGCTCTATGGTTGCCGATGTCCACAGAACATTAATGTACGGCGGTATTTTTATGTACCCCGGGGATATAAGAAATCCCAACGGGAAATTAAGAATGATGTACGAATGCGTTCCGATGGCTTTTCTAGTTGAGGAAGCAGGTGGTAAAGCTACAGACGGCAAAATACGTCTGCTTGAAAAAATCCCGCAGAAATTGCATGAGCGAACACCGATATTCATCGGTAGTGCTGATGATGTTGACATGGTGCAAAGTTTTCTGGATGCTGAACCGGAATAAGTACATTTTTTTAATGTGAATCATTCACCGGGAAAGTAAACAAAAGTTTTTCTTAAGTTCCGGGATAAGTATATTTATAACGATAATTCTCATTTTTTAAAACAAAATATATCGTTATGAAAAGAAAAGACTTTATTAAAACAACTGCTGCTGCAAGTCTGTTTACAGCAATCCCCTATTCAGCTACAGGAAAAAGCAATTTGCAAATCGAAACTATAAAACCCAAAAGACTTAAAAAAGGTGATACTGTCGGATTGATTTCACCCGGAGGTTTCATTTCAGAAAAAGAATTGAACGAATCGATTGCAAATCTCGAAAACCTCGGTTTTAAAGTACAGCCGGGAGAAGCTGTTCTCGGAAAACACGGTTACCTGGGAGGTAACGATAAACAACGGGCAGACGATATGAATAAAATGTTTGCCGATAGTAAGATTGACAGCATTTTCTGCTCACGGGGTGGATACGGCTGTTCAAGGATATTGCCCCTTCTTGATTACAAATTGATAAAAAATAATCCTAAAGCGTTGATTGGCTACAGCGATATTACGGCGCTGTTTTATGGAATCTATGCGAAAACAGGTTTGGTAGGATTTCATGGTCCTGTAGGTATATCAACATTTAATGAATATAGCGTTAATCTTTTCAGAGATGTAATGATGTCTCCGAAAAAAGAAACAGTGTTACTGAATGCAGAAGAAACAAATACTGCCCCGGAATACCAAAGGGAAATTGTTAGAAGCGGAACTGCCGAAGGAATACTTGTCGGCGGCAATCTTTCAATCGTTGTGTCTCTTATCGGCACTCCTTACGATGTAGATTCAAAAGACAAAATATTTTTCATTGAAGAAGTAAGCGAAGAACCTTATCGGGTAGATAGAATGCTTACACAAATGATACAAGCAGGCAAATTCGATAATGCAGCCGGTATTGCTCTCGGTGTTTTTTCAAAATGCCATCCGCGTGAAAGTATTTCGGGTATCGGGAATTCATTCTCGTTAATGGAAGTGATTTACGACAGGCTTTTTGATCTTGGTATTCCGGTTGTTTATGGAATGTCATTCGGACATATCACTAATAAAATGACTCTTCCATTCGGTGTTAAAACCAAGCTTGATGTTGATAATTATTCATTAACGCTCCTTGAACCAGCGGTAGAGTAATTTACTAAGGAGAACCGTTGAAACACAGAAAACCTATAAGACTTTTTGTTTATGGGTTCACTATAATCGTTTTGATTCTGTTGGGTTATCAATTCGCTTATGGAAAACTATTTCCATATTCGCCGGTTATATTCGGATTTACAAATCACGAAATGAAACAGACAAACATTTATGTACAAAACGGGTGCGGGTTTGACGATTTCGTGAGAATTGATACCCTTTTAAAAAGTGTTGAAGAATTCCATCAAATGAAATTTAAATATAAACCGGAGATTTACATTTTTACCGATAGCAGTAGTTTCATACAGCGATCAATATCAAAAGCAAGATTATGCGTTTACTACAACAGCCGATTGTTTATTTCTCCCTGGGCAATACGTGAAGCGGATTCAGGTATAATTTCACTCGATATCTATTTGCGCCACGAGTTATCGCATTCGCTTATTTTCCAACACGCCGGTTTGATTAATGCGTATAAGTATCCCGAATGGTTACTCGAAGGAATTGCTGTTTATAGTTCAAATCAAATGGGGACTTCATTCTACCCGGGGAAAGAGGAAGTTTATCAAAATATTAAAGATGGAAATTTCATGCCTCCGCATCTATTTAAAACTGCCGGAGAAGACTCTATCCCGTTGGATGTAAAATACAGAATAACATTCATGTATTCACAATTTGCATGTATTGTTGATTATCTTGTTACAATCTACGGTAAAGATAAATTTTTATCTTTCATGAAAAAGTTGATTGAAAACAACAACAACGACGAAGTTTTCATGAGTGTTTACGGAATTGATTTTTCAAAAGCAGTTGAGGACTTCAAAAAGCATGTATTCAGTAATTAATTCATATGAGAAATATTTTATTATTCACCGGTTTTCACTGCCATTAAGCCATATTCTTTTTCATGGTTAGGCAGGTTTTCATTAATTTTGTGCGGCAGTTTTAATTTCAAATACGAGCTTGAGTAGCATTCGTTTTATTTATTGTAAGGAAGAAAATTATTAATGGTTAAACCTGAAAACAGAGTCTCTAAACCTTTTGAAAACATTGAATACTATTTTCATGTTTCCAAGGAATCTCGAATTAAGTATCATTTTGAAGAAAATTTGTTTTCTTTGAACGGTGATTTAATTATTTCTAACTTTGCACTTGCACGCATTCTTTCGCAACGAATAAACCGTAAAAGAGAAGAAGAAAATATTTATGATAAATATGTAACACCGGGGCAAATAAATGCTCTTGGTTTGCTTCACGAAATCTATCATTACATCATCAACTACTACGAAGCAAACGAAAACCCGGGTGTATTTGAACGTGCATTATCGCACTTAAACCGGACAATCGGAAATGATAATGTTGATTCTCTTCTCCTTTTATTTCTTGAAAAATTTCCACCTCTTCCGGTTTTTAAAAATGAATTGGGAGCTGCCGACTACCTAAATAAAACAACAGGAAATAAACCGAACCGTGAAATTGTTCTTGAAGAATTGCTGCTTCTCCACCTTGAAAACATTAATCCCCCGTTTGCTTCATTAAAAGAATTGTTCGATGATACACAATTAGATGAATCTACAGTCTATAGCCGTGTGTTAAGTGAAACAGAAAAATTTTTCGAAGGAGAAACTCCGCTCAGCATTGAAGAATTGCCGTTAATACAAGCTCTGAAAAAGCCGATTTTAAATAACATTGACAGCATTGAAGGACAACTTGAATATATAAAAACCAAATGGGCTCCATTAATTAAGGATTTATTTCTATTAAAACTGCTCGGGGGTTCCGATTTAATTAAAGAAGAAATGAAGTTATTCGTCCCTCACGGCGGAATAGGCACACCCCCCGTTCCCGACTATGAACTTAAATTAAGCAAGGAAGAACTTGAGAGACTTAAACTTGAACATCAACTAAAGAACATTTCGATAGAAGATACAAGTGTCAGTTATTATCTTGAAGGTGAACAATTTACTGAAGACACGGATTGGATGCCCAAAGTAGTTATGCTTGCAAAGAACGTTTTTGTCTGGATGGATCAACTTTCAAGAATTTTTCAGAGAGAAATCAAAAGACTTGACCAAATTCCTGATGAAGAACTTGATAAACTTGCAAGATGGAATTTCAATTCGCTTTGGTTGATAGGTTTATGGCAGAGAAGTCCTGCTTCAAAAAAAATAAAACAGTTTTGCGGAAATCCTGAAGCAGCGGCTTCGGCATACTCGCTATTTGATTATAATGTTGCCGATGAATTGGGTGGAGATAATGCTTTTGAAAATTTAAAGCATAGATGCAGAATCCGCGGGATAAGGCTTGCAAGCGATATGGTTCCGAATCATACAGGTATTTTTTCAAGATGGGTATTGGATAATCCTGATTTTTATATTCAAGGTGACTTCCCACCTTATCCATCATATTCGTTTTCAGGTCCCGATTTATCCGATGACCCCCGTTATCAAATCAGAATTGAAGACAAATATTATTCAAAACAGGATGCCGCAGTTGTGTTCCAATTGATTGAAAATTACAGCGGCAGAACAAGATACGTTTATCACGGCAACGACGGGACAAATATGCCGTGGAATGATACAGCACAACTGAATCTATTAAAACCGGAAGTAAGAGAAGCATTGATTCAGGCAATAATGCACGTTGCCCGCAAAACTCCGATTATCCGTTTTGATGCAGCAATGACACTTGCAAAAAAGCATTATCAACGGTTATGGTTCCCACAACCCGGTACAGGTGGAGCGATTCCTTCCCGTTCCGATTATGCTTTAACTGCAAAAGCCTTTAATGATGCAATACCGAATGAATTCTGGCGTGAAGTTGTCGATAGAATGAATGCTGAAATGCCGGACACCCTTTTATTAGCCGAAGCTTTCTGGTTAATGGAAGGATATTTTGTTCGAACCCTCGGTATGCACCGCGTTTACAACAGTGCTTTTATGCATATGTTTATGAAAGAGGAAAATAGCAAGTATAGAAAACTTATTACAAATACGCTTGAGTTTAATCCCGAAATATTAAAACGATACGTAAACTTTATGAGCAACCCGGATGAAGAAACAGCAGTAAATCAATTCGGCAAAGGGGATAAATATTTCGGTGTTGCAGCAATGATGATTACCCTGCCGGGACTTCCGATGTTTGCTCACGGACAGATCGAAGGTTTTACTGAGAAGTACGGAATGGAATATCAAAAAGCATATTACAATGAGTTTATAGATGATTATTTAGTAAGAAGACATGAAGAAGAAATCTTCCCGCTCTTAAAACTACGTTACTTATTCAGCCAGGTAGTAAACTTTGAATTTTATGATTTCATTACGGAAGACAACGGTGTAAACGAAAATGTGTTTGCGTTTACAAATATTTCAGGCAATGAAAAAACAATTGTTATTTACAACAACTCCTACGAACAAACGCGCGGGAGAATAAAATATTCAACCGGGAAAGTCTCCATGTTCGATGAAAACGGGAACCCGGTAGAGATTAAGAACAAATCATTAACCGATGCACTTTACCTTAACACCTCCGAGGAGAGTTACTTAATTATTACTGATCATAAAACGAAACTGGAATACCTTCACTCATCAAAAGAAATTGAGAATAACGGTTTTGCGGTTTCATTATACGGCTACCAGTATAATATATTCTTGAATTTCCGCGAGGTAAAAGATACTAACGGTAATTACAAAAAACTTAACAAATACCTCAACGGAAAACCGGTACCATCGGTAGAGCAGGCGTTAAAAGAACTTGTTTTAATGCCCCTTCATAACTCAATTATTGAGCTGCTGAACAAAGAAAATTTGAAAGAAATAAAATCGTTCTGCTTTTCAGCAATTAAAGAACCGGATACCGATTTCAATGTAGATTCTATTTTATCGAACTTCTTTAAAACGAAAGTATCTACAGTCGCTTCGGAATTAAGAAACCTGCGTTCGGTTAATCTTAATGAGAATGAGATAATCAAAAAGATGGAATCAGATTTTTTCAAATTACGTCTATTGATGGAATACGTTGTAAGAAAAGAGAAAAAATACCCTGCAATAAAAGAGAATCTCGTTTTAAGCCTTCCCGGCAAAGAAGATGCTCACAGGGATTTGTTTATTATTTACATAATCATCCGGCAGTTGCTGATTGCAATGCGAAGCGAAATGAAAATAAACAGCCCTTCCTGGTATTACGAAGATTTGATGCTTCAAAACCCGGTATGGTACAGCCTGCTAAAATTGGATTCAAATTATGAACAAATTAAACAGGAAGTAGAGCTAATAAGAATTATAGCATCGAACGAAAGTATATTCCCGGCTGAAGAAAAAAGTACAACTAAAAAAAGTGGCAAGGTTAAATCGGTAGGTGAGATTCTTTCTTCAACTTATTTGAAAGTACCATTAAAAGAGTTATTGTCGAGAGAAGAAGTAATGAAGTTCCTCGGTTATAACGAATTTGAAGGAGTAAAGTATTACAGTAAAGAAGCATTTGAACTGCTGCTTAAATGGAATTTTACAATTGAATTATTCAAAGAAGTGAATAATAATATTAGCTTAGACAAACAGAAAAAGACCGGAGCACATTTGCGTAAACTGAATTCAAACGAGTTTTTGGAAATTGTTCTCAGAATGATTTGGTTTATTGACAAAATTAAAACCATTTCCGGGAAAGCCGGTTATAAGTACGATATACTTATAAACTCAATCGATAAAAAAAGCAGAGTAAGAAAAGAGAAAGATTCGTCACTGTAAAGAAAAGATTTATTACTGTGCCATTATTTTTCCGTCAACAACAGGTGTAACGCATATTAATGGGTTCTGCGGAACTTCAAAACTTGTAAAAATTTCTTCAAACAGCATGAATTGTTTCCCCCGACTTTCAAGTTTTGAAAATTTCCTGTAAGGAATAAATATCCCTTTTTTATCTTTAGGGGCATCGAACTTATAAGCCGATTCAAAATCCGCAGCAGCTTTGCTTTTCAGAAAAGAAATTTTTCTATCGTCGGTTCCCTCTTCTTCGTAACAAACAGCCCGGAATTCTTCTACATATCCGTCGTTGATAACAAGATAAATATTCAGTATTCTTTCTTCCATATATCCTTAAATAACTTTTTCTTTTTTATTCTGTAAACTAAAATAGAGATAGCAAAATGCAAGCACTACAGCCGATTTACACATAACGGATTCAATTACCAACTGCAAACCGGGCTTCCCCAGCCAAGCAAATACAAATGATGCTGCAACCGGGATTGAGGTTAAAATGTAACCACCCAATAACACTCCGCTTAATAATTTTTTGTTTCCGTTATTCATCTTAACTTTTACGGACAACAAAACTACAGTAGCAAGTACCGGGATGTAGTAAAACAAGCCGTACAAAAAGCCGAGCGGGTAATTGTATGAAGCATAAAAAGGTGTGCATTTGCCAACATAAAACTGATCAACCGATAAGTAATAATAAACCGTAAAGAAAAGTGCCGGAACAAATAGTAACAACCAGTACCGGCTATTGTAATTCCAAAACCGGAGAACTATCAGTAACCCAAGCGGTGGTAAAAATGAAATATTCACAAAAGCAATGTATGCTGTAAACGGCAGTCCCGCATCTGCATAGCAAATTATAAACTCAAGTAGTTGATAGTTCATTAAAATTAAAACAAGAACCGCCGCAAGTAGATTAACTTTATTTCTTTCCGCAAAGAAAAGGATATTCAGCAGTAATACGAATTCGACACACGCAATAAAAAGAGAGACAATACCGTTCCAGTTATCCAACTTATTCCCTAATAACAAAAACTTGTTCTTCCCTTTGTATCAAAGAGAAGAACAAGCGGGTTAATACAAATTAAATATTTATAGGTTTTTATGTGTACCGTCGCAGAAGGGGGCTTTTTTAGAATGTTTACAACCGCACCACCAGACTTGTTTCTCCTCTTCGATTTCAACAAGGAGAGGTTCAAAACCGGTTCCGTAATGTGAATCATCACAGAACGGTTGCGTGTTTGATAATCCGCATGTACACCATTTGTAACTGCCCGGCTGCATCGGCATACCGTATGGGGCTTTTTGAGGTATTTCAGGTTTTTCCATAACTGCTCCGTTTAGTTTTTGTTATTTAGGTCCGATCATGTTTTCAGGACGGACAAATTTATCGAATTCTTCTTCAGTCAACAAATCGAGTTCAACAACTGCTTGTTTCAAAGTTTTATTCTCTTTGTGTGCTTTCTTTGCTACTTTAGCAGCATTATCGTAACCGATATGCGGGTTGAGTGCAGTAACAAGCATTAAAGAATTTTCAAGATGCTTGTTAATGTTCACTTTATTAGCTTCAATTCCGACAACACAATGATCAGTAAAACTTTCACAAGCATCAGCAATCAATCGGATGGATTGTAAAACATTGTAAATAATAACCGGTTTGAAAACATTCAGTTCAAAGTTACCCATTGCTCCGCCGAAGTTTACAGCAACATCATTTCCGAATACCTGGGCACACACCATCGTCATAGCTTCAGACTGTGTGGGATTAACTTTTCCCGGCATAATGGAACTGCCCGGCTCATTTTCAGGAAGCATCAATTCACCTAATCCGCAGCGCGGGCCTGAACCGAGCCAGCGGATATCATTTGCAATTTTCATCAATGAAGCTGCAAGTGTTTTTAATACCCCGTGGAATTCAACCATAGCATCATGTGAAGCAAGTGATTCGAATTTATTCGG
>DAIRET010000095.1:0-11056 GCA_036795455.1 Ignavibacteriaceae bacterium | reverse complement strand
ACTTTTTGGTATAAACTAATGTATGGGTGATGCACTAATCAATACGAAAAAGTTAATAGGGACATTAATCATTATGGGCGATAAAGAGCAAAACCCTCCGGCAAAAGATGAGATAATTTCATTTGTAGGAATTATTGCAAATGCTCTCGAAAGAAAAAAAGCTGAAGAAGCCCTTGTTGAGAGTGAAGAAAAGTATAGAACTCTGTTTCAAAACTCAGCAATGGCAGTGGTTATCAGGTCTGTGGACAGATCAGTTATTGAGTATAATAATTCTTATGCTAAAATGCTCGGGTATTCACAGGAAGAACTGAAAACATTGAAGCAAGAACAGTTAACACATCCGGATGACATTAAACTTACTCTTGATAAAATGCAACTGATTACCGAAGGTAAATCGGAGGTAGAGTTTTACCAGAAACGATATATTCATAAAGATGGAAGTGTTGTCTGGGGAGAAGTCTGCGTACAACCATTAAAAGAAGAAGATGGCTCTATTGCCGGAATTATCGGAACTATAGGAAACATAACCGAAAGGAAAAAAGCTGAAGAGTCTTTGCTTCGTACACAATTTGCGATGGATAATGCAAAAGATAGTATTCTATGGGTCAATGACGAAGGAACTATTGTTTATGCAAATCATGCTGCATGCTCTAATATGGGTTATTCCCGCGAAGAACTGTGTAAAATGAAAGTCTTCGAGATTGATCCCGATTTCCCTGTAGACAGTTGGGAAAAACATAAAATTGATTTAAAACAAGATGGTTCGATGATTTTTGAAGGTCGTCATAAATGCAAAGACGGTCGATTATTCCCGGTTGAAGTCAGTACCTTTTATTTTAACGATAAAGGGAATTTTTTAGCATGTGCTTTCGATAGAGATATTTCTGAAAGAAAGAAAGCTGAAAAAATCTTAAAAGAAAGTGAAGAAAATCTTGCAATAACATTGAACTCAATCGGGGATGGCGTTATTTCTACAGATAGGAATGGAGTAATTACAAGGATGAATCCCGCTGCGGAAAAATTGTGCGGCTGGAGTTTGGAAGATGCTAAAGGTAAAAACTTAACAGAGGTCTTTGTTATAGTAGATGCGATTACAAGAGCACCGATAGAAAACCCGGTACAAAAAGTAATTGATTCCGGTGAAATAGTTGAATTAACAAATCACACTGTCTTAATAGGGAAAGACGGAATTGAAAAGAATATTTCCGACAGCGCCGCTCCTATTAAGGACTTTGAAGGAAATATCCGTGGTGTAGTTTTAGTATTTTCAGATGTTACAGAAACCTATAAATCAAGAGAACTTTTACGTAAAAGCGAAGAAAGATTTTCTCTTGTTATTGATGCATCGGAACAGGGTATATGGGATTGGGACATTGAAAACGATAAAGTCTACTATTCGCCTCAATGGAAAAATCAGGTTGGTTATAATGACAGTGAACTTAAAAATGTGTTCGAAACCTGGGCTGAGCGCCTGCACCCGGAAGATAAAGATACTTCTTTAACCATAATTAAAAACTATTTAGAAAATCCTATTAAGAATCTTGAACTCGAATTTAGGTTACATCATAAAGACGGAAGTTATAGATGGATACACAATAAAGCATCTTCTATTCTAAACGAATCCGGGAAAGTTATAAGGATGTTCGGCGCCCATACGGATATTACCGAACGAAAAAAAGCCGAAGACGAATTACAGCAGTCAAATGAAAGATTACGCACTATTCTGGATAGTATCGAAGCCTTCATTTACATTGCGGATATTGAAACGTACGAGCTTTTATTTGTAAATGAATATGGTAAGAAAACATGGGGAGATATTAAGCTGGGCGAGAAGTGCTTTAATGTTCTGCAAAAAGAGATGGATGGACCGTGTCCGTTCTGTACTAATAATAAATTAGTAACACGTAACGGAAATCCGGCGGATGTGATTGCATGGGAGTTTCAGAATACAAATAACGGTAGGTGGTACGAATGTAACGACAGGGCAATCCGGTGGATAGACGGACGATTGGTTAGGATAGAGATTGCTTTTGATATTACTGAAAGAAAGAACGCTGAAAAGGAAATAGCTTATTTTAACGAATTGATGAGATACATAATTGAACATACAAGCAGTTCTGTTGCAGTTCATGACAAAGATATGAATTACGTTTATGTAAGTAACAGGTATTATGACGATTTGCGGCTTACTGATAGAAACATTATCGGGCGGAATCACTATGATATTTTTCCTTACCTGCCGCAAAATATCCGTGAAAGTCACCAACGTGCTCTTAAAGGAGAAGTAGTAAGCGCAGAAAATGATCAACTGATACATAGTGACGGTTCAATGGATTGGGCTAATTGGCAGTGCCGTCCCTGGTATAATGCAGAGGGTGAGATTGGCGGAATCATAATCTACATTGAAGTTATTACAGAAAGGCGGAAAGCAGAAATTGAACTTCGTGCCAGCGAAGAAAATCTCCGGCTTTTAATCGAACTTGCTCCAGACGCTTTTTTACATGGAGACAAAAACGGAGATTTAATAGGAGCTAATAATAAAGCTATAGAAATGTTTGGTTATTCAAAAGATGAATTATTATCGCTAAATATTAAAGACCTTTTCCCACCGGAAATGTTGAAAAATTCACCTCTCCGATACGATTTGCTGAAATCCGGTAAGACTTTAAGAATAGAGAGACAAGTCAAAAAGAAAAACGGGGAATTAATTTTTGCCGAAATGAATTCTCGTTCAATGCCTAACGGCACTTATCAATCCTTTATAAGAGACGTTACAGAGCGTAGGAGGGCGGAGGAAGCGCTTAAACAAGCTCAGAACAATTTAGCTGAAAGGGAAGCCCAGTACAGATTAATAGCAGAGAATTCTAAAGATTTAATCTATGTGTACAGTTTAATTCCAGAACCCCGTTACGAATATATTTCTCCTTCCTGTTTTCAAATAACGGGGTACACGCCGGAAGAGGGTTATGTAGATCCATTTGCTTATCACAAATTTTTAATTAAACCTTCCTATTTGGAAAGGTTTACTAAATTTTTAATGGATCCGTTACATCCTACAACAATTGAAGAGGAATGGAAGAAGAAAGATGGTACCCACATTTGGGTTGAGCAGTCTATCAGCAGAAATTTTGATGAGAACGGTAATTTGATTTCTTTTCAAAGTACGGTAAGAGACATTACCGAGCGCAAGAGGGCAGAGGAAGAGGTAAAACAAAGAGAGGAACAATTCAAAACATTGTTCGAGCTAGCACCATATACCTGTTCTATTATTGATTTAGAAAACCGTTTCGTACTGGTGAACGAGGCTTTTTGTAAAAGTATGAGAATGGATGCTTCAGAAATCCTTGGTCGTACTGCCGATGAGGTTGGTTTTGGAATGGATGGCGAAAGTATCCAAAAATACTTAGAAGAGTTTACCCGAACAGGATCAGTTCAACTTTTTGAAACTGTTGTCAATTATTACAGAACAGGACAAAAGTTTAATATCCTAATATCGAGCAGAATGATTGATTTTGAGGGCAAGCCTGCCCGATTGGATGTTCTTTTGGATATCACCGAGCGCAAGCGGGTAGAGGAAGCGCTCAAAGAGAGTGAAGAACTTCACCGTAAACTATTAATGACAGTCCCGGATTTAATTATTAGAACAGACTTGCATGGCAACATTATTTTCCTTAACGAAAGCGTATTTCCGACTCTTAACATATTACCTGTTGAACAGCTCCTTGGTAAAAATATGCTCGGTTTTATTGCAGAAGAAGACCGGGATCGGGCAATCGAGAATACAAAAATGATGTTTGAAAGACCACTTGGACCCAAAGAGTATTGGATACAGATTGAAGACGAATATAAGATACTTTGTGAAGTTAATGGAGATATTACTCTTGATGCAGATAATAATCCTAATGGTATGGTATATGTAGTAAGAGACATTACAGAAAGAAGGGAAACGGAAAAAGCATTAAAAGAGAGCGAAGAAAAATTCAGGTCGCTTGTACAGAACTCTGTTATGGGAATATATCGCACATTACTCAACGGTAATATTGTAATGGCAAATCCTGCATTAGTAAAGATGCTTGGGTATGATTCGTTTGAAGAATTGGCAGCTCGTAATTTGAACAAAGCGGGTTTTTCAAAAGATTCTCCAAGATATGAATTTGTAGCTCAATTTGAGAAAACTGATGTTGTTGAAGGACTTGAAGCAATATGGGTCAGGAAAGATGGTTCGGAAATATTTGTGAGAGAGAGTGCAAAGGTAATTCGTGATAGCAGTAATGACCCCATTTATTTTGAAGGAACCGTAGAAGATATAACAGAACGTAAAAAAGCAGTAGAAGCGTTGAAAGAGAGTGAAGAACGTTTTTCAAAAGCATTCCGTTCAAGTCCTGCACCGTTAGCGATTTCGGATATCGATACTGGTCAGTTTATT
Source organism: Ignavibacteriaceae bacterium (assembly GCA_036795455.1). Classification (GTDB taxonomy): domain Bacteria; phylum Bacteroidota; class Ignavibacteria; order Ignavibacteriales; family Ignavibacteriaceae; genus DAIRET01. The sequence goes on along the minus strand of DAIRET010000095.1, from coordinate 6,630 downwards.
GATGTTAATGAGCAATGGATTAGGATGCTTGGTTATTCACGCGATGAATGCTTTATGAACAATGCAAAGAAATTAGGGATCTGGTTCAAACCGGAAGAGCGGGAAAATGGAATAAAAATAATAAAAACCAAGGGATACTGTAGGAATATATCCGCTCGTTTTGTTACGAAGACTGGAGAGATAAGAGATACATTCTGGTCTGCGGAAAAAATAAATCTGTATGGTAAGGAAGTTATGCTTTCGATGATTTTCGATTATACAGAACAAAAGCAGATTGAAGAATCATTGTTCAAAAGTGAGGAGAAACTTAAAAGTATTTTCCGGGCTGCACCGATTGGAATTGGACTTGTTAAAGATCGTGTTTTTGTTGAAATAAACGATGAAATTTGTTCATTAACAGGGTATTCTCGCGAAGAATTATTAGCTAATAATTCGATGTTACTTTATCCTTCCAAGGAAGAATACGAACTTGTCGGGAATCAAAGTCCTCAACACTTACAAGAAAAAGGTTTTCTTACAATAGAAACAAAATGGAAGAAAAAAGACGGCTCCATTATTGATATTCTATTATCTTTAACTCCTCTTATTGTTGGTGAAGAATTGGTAGGTATTACTTTCACAGCTTCTGATATTACGGAAAGAAAAAAGACAGAAGAGCAGATAAAGAAAAACCTTGCTGAAAAAGAGATTCTCCTTAAAGAGATACATCACCGGGTTAAAAACAATTTACAGATAATTTCAAGTTTGCTTTTCTTACAGTCTCAAACAATCAAAGAGAAAGAATATGAAGCTGTTTTCCGTGATAGTCAATCGAGAGTTAGATCAATCGCACTTGTACATGAAAAGCTGTATCAAACGGACGACCTTGCTCATATTGATTTTGCAGAATATGTGAAAAACCTTGCTGAGTTTATCAGGAAGTCATATCGATTATATAGAGGAGAAATCGAAATCAGGTTTGAACTTGAATCGATATTCGTTCCAATCAATATGGCTGTACCGCTCGGATTGATAATGAATGAACTATTAACAAACTCATTTAAATATGCTTTCCCTGATGATGCTGGAAAAGATACAAAGTCAAAATATATAATTATCAGATTATCATCTGCATGTAACGAAAAACTAACACTTTCGGTCTCCGATAATGGTGTCGGATTACCGGATGATTTTAATCCGGAAGAAAGTAAATCGTTAGGACTGAAATTGGTGAACACATTAGTAAGACAGATAAACGGTTCACTTTCTATTAACAAAAAAGATGATACAACGTTTACCATAGAATTCAACAAATAATTAAAAATCCGGCAGGTGTTTTATTATTCATAAGGTTGTGGGTTTTTAGTGTTTTATTTCATTTCTTTCAATTATGGGTAAAAACATTACCTATTTAGCAGAAATGTGAGGTAAAAACATCAAAAAAAACGACAAATTCTTGACTTTTCCCGCTGTAATCAGCATATTTACAACCCAATGAATAATGATTTTGTTTATTTTTCGTCGAAAAACCAAAAAATCAATATTACCGCTTTTGGAATTGAGAATCTTGAAAAGAAACCCTGTATTGTTTTTGTTCATGGATTTAAAGGTTTTAAAGATTGGGGATTTTGGCCGTTTTTGGGAAACTATTTTGCTGAAAAAGGTTTTTTTGTAATATCATTTAACTTCTCGCATAACGGAGTTGGAGATAACTTAACCGAATTTACACAGCTTGATAAATTTGCCATGAACACTTTTTCGCTTGAATTAGAGGAGTTATCCGAAATAATAAACGCATACTTTAATGGTTTCTTTGGAAGGACTGAGAATAAAAATCTTTTTCTTATCGGACATAGCCGTGGAGGAGCTATTTCAATTTTATCAACAAGAAATTGTGAAAGAATTTCCGGTTGCGTTTTGTTAGCTTCGGTTGCAAAATTAGACAGGTATTCCGAAAGACAAAAGGAAGAATGGCGAAAAAAAGGAGTGTTTCAAACAATCAATACAAGAACCAAGCAAGTAATGAGCTTAAATGTTACTTTACTCGAAGATATTGAAAAAAACGGGAACAGTTCTTTAAATATAGAAACTGCTATCAAATCATTTAAGAAGCCATTATTAATTATTCATGGAAAAGAAGACCTGGCTGTTCCGGTTTCTGAAGCTGAATTGCTGTATAGCCGGGCAAATAAACCGAATTGTGAATTTCATATTATTGAAGCAACAGGACATACATTTAATGCAAGTCATCCGTTCAGTGGAACGAATGACAAATTAAACAAAGTAATTTTATTAACTGAATCATTTTTAACAAAACATATTAATTGAGGTAATCATGCTTGAATTCGTAAAAGCTAACATTCTTTCGGAAAAATTAACGAAAGTAGCAAGTAACAGAATCTTTCTTATTATATCATTTTCAATTCTAACAGCAATTTCCGCTAAGGTAGTTGTCCCGGTTTTACCGGTACCATTTACACTTCAAACTATGGCTGTTGTTTTAGCCGGTGCATTTCTCGGTAAGAAAAACGGGTTTTATTCTCAAATACTTTACCTTGCAATGGGAGCTGCCGGATTACCGGTTTTTGCATCCATCGCAGATGGAACCATAGGGTTTTTTAGTTTATTCGGACCAACCGGAGGCTATTTACTTGCTTTCCCGGTAGGCGCATATTTAACGGGATTAATAGTCGAAAGATATTCAAGCTATTCCGCAGTAGTCGGAGCAATGTTTCTCGGTAACGTAGTTATTATAATTTCGGGAGCTTTATATCTTGATGCTGTTTACATTCACAATATTTCGGAATCATTAAAAATAGGTGGTGTAATATTTTCTTTATGGACAGTTGTAAAAGTATTTACAGCAGCATCAATTTACTTCAGTTTGAAAAAAATTAGTAAAAACTAAAGTAAATTCTATTGAACTGTGTTCGCTGCCAGAAGTATAATATTTATACCGGTTTTTGTTTTTGCGGTAGTTTTATTTCTATACAACTGCCGCAGAATTTATTCTTTTCTTCTTCTTGGAAAGAAAGAGGATAGAACTGATAATAAAGGGGAGAGATTTCTGAATGTAATTAAAATAGCTTTCGGACAATCAAAACTCCTTAGGGAACCAATTGCCGGGTTACTTCATTTTCTGATTTTTTGGGGATTTATACTTTTTATTTTTGCTGTTGTTGAAGCTGTTATCCAGGGCTTCTATCCCGTTTTTTCATTATCATTTACGGGGATATTTTATTCGTTTGTTACGGTAGTTCAGGACCTGTTCGGAATTTTTGTAATTATTGCAGTTAAGTTCGCTTTTTACAGACGTTTCATACAGAAAGTTGAAAGACTGAATACTGATAAGTCAGGCAATTTTGATGCTGCACTTATTCTTTCATTGATACTGATAGTTGTTTTATCAATGTTCGGGCAGAATATTTCGGCAATAGCAAAAAACGGGTTTGTTCTTGAGCCTTATGAAATAAGGCCTATATCTTTTGTTCTTAGTAGTTTTGTTTTTAACCCGGATGCTAATTGGGCAACTGTTTGGTATGAAGTGTTTTGGTGGATTCATATTCTAACAATACTTGGTTTTATGAATTTTTTACCTTATTCAAAACATCTTCATATTATAACCTCGATACCGAATGTATATTTTGCTAAAACAAAGAAAAACAAAAACACGCTGAAAAAACTGAATCTTGAAGATGATTCCGAGGATGTATTCGGAGCATCGGATTTTGATCAACTAACATGGAAACAGATTATGGATGGTTTTTCGTGTACTGAATGCGGTAGATGTACTTCGGTTTGTCCCGCAGCTATTGTTGGAAAAGCGCTTTCTCCAAGAAAAATTATTATGGATATTAGGTATAGAACCGAAGAGAAAGCTCCTGTAATTATTAAAGGGGAAACTGAAAAAGAAGTAGTTGAAAAAACCCTGCTTTACAATTACATAACCGAGGAAGAATTATGGGCGTGTACTACATGCTCGGCATGTGTTCAAGAATGTCCTGTAATGATTGAACACATAGATTCGATTGTGGATTTACGCCGCTATTTGGTTTTAAGTGAATCGAAGTTTCCTTCAACTCTGAATACTCTGTTCAAGAATCTTGAAACGAATTTTTCTCCCTGGGCTTTTAACCCTTCCGATAGAACAGCATGGGCGGAAGGTTTGAATATTAAAACAATTGCAGAAGACCAAAACTGTGATGTTCTCTTCTGGGTTGGATGTGCAGGCTCTTTCGATGAGAGATATAAAAAAGTTTCACGTGCCTTCAGTACTTTACTACATAAAGCAGGTGTTGATTTTAGAATACTGGGCACAGAAGAAAAATGCAATGGAGATACTGCAAGAAGGCTTGGGAACGAATACCTTGCCCAAATGCTGATGCAGGACAATGTTGACACATTGAATAGTTACGGCGTTAAAAAAATTGTAACTGCTTGTCCGCACTGTTACCATTCATTGAAGAATGAATTTCCACAGTTCGGCGGTGAATACGATGTTTATCATCATTCTGAGTTTCTGTTTCAACTAATATCTGAAGGGAAACTTCAGATGAAAGAAACAGAGAAAAATGAGAAACTAACTTATCACGATTCATGTTATCTTGGAAGATATAACGGAATTTACGACGCTCCAAGAAATGTTCTGAAAAGGTCGAAGGGAATTGAAATTGTTGAAATGGAAAGAAATAAATCCCGTGGATTTTGCTGCGGTGCAGGCGGCGGAAGGATGTTTCTTGAAGATGAAGAGGGAAAACGAATTAATATTGAAAGAAGCAAAGAAGCGATTTATACCGGTGCTACAACAATCGGAACTGCTTGTCCTTTCTGTATGACAATGCTATCCGACGGAGTTAAATCTTTTGAAAAACAGGATGAAGTTCTGGTTAAAGATATCGCGGAAATAATTCTTGAAAAAGTAAAATAATCATAAACTAACGAAAGGAAAGTTAATATGGAACAATTAAAAAAGCTGTTAGAGCACGTTCAAGGTCTTGAAGCTGATTTTCAAAAATTTTATGAGAAAGGACAATCAGCCGCAGGTACTCGTCTTCGGAAAGGATTGAGCGATTTGAAAAAATTAGCTCAAGAAGTAAGGAACGATGTTCAAAAGGTAAAAACCGAAAGAAAAGCTCCTAAAGCCGAATAATATTTGCTTTTCATCCTATTTCGAGGTTGTCCTAATTGTATTCGCTTTTTAACGGGTAATTAAAATTAGGCAACCTCTTTTATTTAATAAAACAGAGTTTTGCATTTGAAAGTATACCTTCAAGCCTTATTAATAATCCTTGTTACTTTTTCAGGTTCGTTTCAGTCCATTTTTGTCAGCAGTACATCGAGTAGATATGAAAGTGTTCCTGATTCCATAATTACAGTCAGATTTACTGCGGTTGGCGATTTAATGTGTCATTCGGTTCAGTACCAGTATGCAAAGGTTGCAGCAGATAGTTTTGACTTTTTACCGGTCTACCGTGAAGTTCAGAAATATTTTGATGAATCGGATTTCTTATTCGGTAACCTTGAAACAGTTACTGCTGGTAAAAATAAAGGTTATTCAGGTTATCCTTTTTTTAATTCCCCGGACGATTATGTAACTGCTTTGTCAAAAGCAGGTTTTGATATGGTTGCTACATCCAATAACCACTGTCTCGACCAGGGTGAAACCGGGTTGCTGAGAACGATCCAAATACTCAAAGAGAATAATCTTGCTTATGCCGGAACATATACTTCAAAGGAAGACAGAGATTCAATTAGATTAATGAGTATTAACGGTATTAAAATTGCTATTTTATCTTATACATACGGAACTAACGGGCTGGTTATTCCGTCAGGTAAAGACTACCTGGTAAATCTTATTGATACTTTGCTAATAAAAACGGATATTGAAAAAGCAAATTCTCTTCAACCGGATATTCTAATTGTATATTACCACATAGGAGAGGAGTATAAACGGGAACCCTCAGAGTATCAAAAATCTATTGTAAAAAAGACTTTCGACTATGGTGCTGATGTAGTTCTTGCAAGTCATCCTCATGTATTGCAGCCGGTTGATTTTTTTAAAAGTAATTCGGGTAGAATTGATAGCGGATTGGTTGTTTACTCCATGAGTAATTTCATCTCGAACCAGCAATGGCGATACTCGGATGCAGGTGTTATTGTTTCTTTTTCAATTAATAAAAATATTAGAACCGATTCGGTCTTTATATCAAACTATGACTTCGTTCCCACCTGGGTTTTTAAAGGAAAGATTAATGATAAAAATGAGTACCTGATACTTCCTTCTTTTTCAATCTCCGGAAGAATCTGTATTTTTGAAAAGACAGGTAATTTCTTTTGGTCGCTTAAAGCTTGCTTAAGAAATTTTTGTTGGGTGTTAAAATTTGGACCTAAGTCCAGATAGTGAAGAAATGCATCCTTTTTATACCCTACATCAATGAATGCAGCATTCAGCCCGGGCATAAGCTTCTTTACTTTTCCCAGATAGATATCACCTACTGCATACGATAAGTTTCTGGCTTCTTTCTGAAGCTCAACCAGATTCTTATCCTCCAGTATGGCTATTGATACCTCTTTTGGCTGTACGTCTACTACTAATTCACTAATCACAATAAAGAGGATTTTTTTTAATTAGACCTTCTTAAATACGCAAAG
>DAIRET010000094.1:0-11056 GCA_036795455.1 Ignavibacteriaceae bacterium | reverse complement strand
TATTCTATTGGCAATGTCGCTTAATTCAAGCAAATCTTTTTCTACGCTTTTAACATTTAGAAAAATGATCGGGCTTGCATCTGCATCTGCTTTTGCCACCACCGGTGGATCGGCATCCGGGGGTAAATTCCTTACTGCTCTCGAAACTCTATCTCTAACTTCATTTGCCGCAGCTTCAATATCTACTTCAAGCCCAAACTCAACTGTTATGTTACTTCTTCCGTCCCGGCTTGTAGAGGTTATCGATTTAATTCCTGCTGCACCGTTAATTGATTCTTCAAGCGGTTCAGTTATCTGTGTTTCAATAATATCTGCATTCGCACCTGTAAAGGTTGTACTAACAGTAATAATTGCAGGATCAATGTTGGGGTATTCTCTAACGCCAAGAAAAGTTGCCCCGATAATTCCAAAAATTACAAGAACGGTTGACATTACTATTGCCAGAACCGGTCTTCTTATACTAAGTGAAGATAAATTCATAGTTGTCTCTATTTAATCCCTGATACTTTTACTGTAAGACCCGGACGCAGATTAATTATACCGGAAACAATAACTGTATCTTTTTCGTGAACCCCCGAAGCAATTCTTACAGTTTTAACATCTCTATCAAGAATTTCTATTGTTTGGGGTACTGCCGTTCCGTTTTTGTAGAGATATACTACCTGCCCGGAAATATCGGGAATCACTGATTCAGTCGGCACTGAAAAGGTTTCTACTTTTTCGCTTATTTTAACTTCAACGTTAGCAAATGCCCCCGGAGGTATTACTCTGCCTGCATTGTTGGCAATCGCTCTTACTATCACCGAACGCGATTCTTCATCAATCTTCGGCTCGATTGCAAAAACAGATGCGTCAAATACCCGTACGGAACCGGGGATTTTTAATTTTACATTGTTCCCTTTTTTTATGTAGCTATAATATTTACCAGGAATAGCGAAATCAATTTTAACTTTATCTGTCTTTTGAAACAAAGCAATTTTTGTTGAAGGTGTTATGTAACTCCCTTCGCTTATATACCGTAACCCGACATAACCATCAAATGGAGCTTTAATTTCTGTTTTTTCAATTTGAGCTTTTAATAATTCTATATCTGCATCAAGTGACTGCAGCTCGTTTAAAGCGGCATCATAGTTTTCCTGTGTTGTTCCGCTTTTTTCAAGAAGAATCCTTTGGCGGTATTCCCTATCCTCAAGAATTTTTCTGCGTGATTCCGCTTTCTTCATTTGAGCTTGAAGTTCGGCATCATTTATTTTTACAAGAAGTTCTCCTTTTTGAACGTAATTCCCTTCTGTAAAGAAAATACCTGTAACTCTACCCGAGACTTCGGAACGTAATTCAACTTCTTCATTTGCCCATATAGTTCCGGTGGATAGAATCTTTTCGCTGAATTCAGCAGATTTTAAGATTATAACATCAACAGTCAATTCTTTAACACTATCCCTGCGTGAACGCCCCTTTTCTTCCGAACTTCCTTTTAGAAACGTTAATTTCGGAATTATTACAACGACTGCTATAATTAACACTGTAATTACAATTTTTATGGTTTTATTTTTCGACAACATACTCCTCGTCTGAAATCCTTTTTTTTCAATAAACAAATTTATCAAAGAATTCATTCATAAGTGAAATCTTTTTTATGTGAGACGTCAAATTTTAAAAGTAAAACAAAAAACGACTTTATTGTTTTGCTTTCGTTCTTTCAAATTATTTGTTAGACCGAAAAAGCTTTGGTAGAGTTTAAAGAAGTCGGCAAGACTACGTTTTTGTCCATTAAATCTTATTTCATATTTAGTATATTGTGTCAAAAATTAATAAATTTTATTAAAGGAAGACTTCATCATGGCAAAGTTTGATTTACTAAGGATACAGGAAATAATTCGCTCGATGAAAATTGACGGCTGGCTTCTTTTCGATTTTAGAGGAATGAATGAGCTGGCTTTGAACATTCTGGAAATCGGGAAAGACAAACACCTAACCAGAAGATTTTTTTACTATATCCCGGCAGAGGGAGAGCCTTCAAAAATTGTTAATGCAATTGAAGCCCATAATCTTGCACACCTTCCTGGCACCGAACTGAAATATGCAAGTTATAATTCCTTAAAAGAACATCTGACACAGGCTCTGACTGAAGCAAAGACAGTAGCAATGGAGTATTCACCTAATAACGCAATTCCGTATCTGTCAAAAGTAGATGGAGGCACAATCGAGTTTATTCGTAGTTTCGGTGTAGACATAGTAAGCAGCGGTAATTTGATTACACAATTTGATGCTCTTTGGTCAAAAAAACAATACGAGGAAAATATACCCGTTGCAAATCTTTTGACTGATATTGTAGTTAGATGTTTTGCACACATAAAAAACAAAATCTCAAATGATTTGAGCGTTACAGAGTATGATATTCAACAATTGATAATGAATGAATTTGCAGAAAAAAATTACTTTACAGACCATCCTCCGATAGTCGCAGTAAATGAGAATAGTGCAAATCCGCATTACGCCCCAACGGAAACAGTTTTTAAACCGATAAAGAAGAATGACTTTGTGTTAATCGACCTTTGGGCAAAAGTGAATACAGAAGAAGGAGTCTGGTCGGACATTACCTGGGTGGGTTTTGTGGGAGAAACAGTTCCGCAAAAATATATCGATGTTTTTAACATTGTAAAGGATGCAAGAGATAGCGCATTTGAGTTCGTATCGGAAAGATTTAAAAATAATCTTCCGGTAAAAGCTTATGAAGTTGATGATGTTGCCCGCGGAGTAATTGAAAAAGCCGGTTACGGAAAGTATTTTATTCATCGTACAGGACATTCAATAACCACAGCGCTGCATGGAAGCGGTCCGCATCTTGACAATTTTGAAACCCGTGATGAACGACTTCTTCTCCCATCAACATCATTTTCGATTGAACCGGGAATTTATTTAACCGGAGATTTCGGTGTAAGAAGCGAAATTGATGTGTATATTCATTCGGACGGTTCTGTTGAACAAACAGGCGGAAAAAGACAAATGGAAATCGTACCGATTTTAAAATAGTTAATCAGCCGAAACCTGTATGTCGAATTAACTGTATCAAATAATAGAGGAAAAATATTTTCACTTGTCTTTATCGTTCATAATAATTAATATCGACTTGTAAAATTGAGGAATTTATGAAAAGAACTTTCTTAGCATTGTTATTCATTGCAAATTTAGGATTAGCGCAATCGACATATGAATTTTTGCGAACAGACATGAGTCCGCGTGCTTCGGCGTTGGGAGGAAGTTTTGTTGCCAACAGCGATGATGCTGATGTAATTTTTTACAACCCGGCTGGCATAATCTCGTTAACTGAAACCCCGGTTTCATTCTCGTTTGTTAAACATTTGCTGGATATCAATCTTGCTTCATTTTCTATTTCAAGAGAATTCGAAAACATAGGAAGATTCGGTGCGGCTGTAAAATACATTAATTACGGCTCATTTACCGGTGCAGATGAATTCGGTAATAGGAACGGTGAGTACGGTGCAGGTGAGTTTGCTTTTTTACTCGGTTATGCCGGTAAACTTGATGATAATTTTTATTACGGTTCGAATGTTAAATTCATCTACTCGGGTATTCAAGATTATTCCTCAACAGCAGTTGGATTTGACATCGGTCTGCATTATGCCGTCCCAAATGAAGATATTCATATCGGTTTAGCAATTCAAAATATAGGGACGCAATTATCTTCGTATATCGATACAAATGAAAAATTACCGCTTGATATTACGGTAGGATTTTCCGGTAAGCTAAAACATCTTCCATTAAGATTATTCCTTGATTTTCACAAGCTGAATAAAGAGAGCGATAACCTACTCTCACGGTTTAAGTATTTTACAGTAGGAGGAGAATTTACACTCAGCCGCGTTTTAACTTTACGCGTCGGATTTGAAAATGAAAAACGTAAAGAATTGAAAATCGGTACATTTGCAGGTATGGCAGGATTCAATATAGGACTCGGTATTAACATTAAGGAATACAATTTTGATTATGCGTATTCCTCCTTCGGTGAAATCGGTGCTTTACATAGAATTGGCGTTAAAACTGTATTTTAAAAAGCAAATCAAGTATAAAAATAGCCGATAATCTTTAGATAATCTGATTATCGGCATCTTAAAGTTTAACGGAAACTGTGAAATCCTTTATCTTCGATAAGGAGTTTTAATATAGCTTTCAGCCCATTTTCTCGAACTACTGAAGTCTTTCATTTTCAATACACGGTTATAAAATTCTATTGCTTTTTCTCTTTCACCGGATTCATCGTACAACATTCCAAGATATAGAACCGAATTAATCAGAAAACCGGATTCTTCTTTTTTATCCATCCCTAAAGACAGTTCCTCACATCTGTGAAAGAAGTATTTAGCTGAATCGATATTACGGTTATCTTTATGATGTACTCCTAAATAATAGACTGCTTCCCGCTCCCCTTTATTATTGTAACCGGGATAATTCAATTTACATTTATTATAAACATTCATGAATAATGAATCCGCTAATTGCATTGCCCCTCTTCTAACTGCAATTCTACCGCGCCATCTTTCAAAAACCGGGTTGTCCGGGAAATCTTCATTCAACAGTTTTGCAAATTCCTCTGCAGCATATGCATCACTTTCAAACTGAAAATACAATGTCATCAAGAAATACCGTGCTTCATAATTCGCATACTTTCCGTTGAATGCAGTATTCCTGAGTTGATTAATACCTTTTTCTTTATCACCATTCGGGAAGAACAACATCAAAGGTTTAATCAAAGGGTAACGATCCGGGATAACGGATGCATAGTAGTTGTAAATTCCAAATCCAAGTTCAACATCTTTATTATCGGGGTCAATTTTGGATGCGCGTTGAACTATCGGCAGGGCTTCCCTGCCATCGTCTGCGGCTTTTAGCCAGCTTTCACGGATTGCTCTTAACCTTCCGCGAAAACCGATTGCACCTCCTTTAAAAAAGAGTGCGTCAACATTTTGCGGTTCTCTTTTTAATATTTCATCACATTGATAGACAACATCTTCAATCTTCTGAAAAAAAATGTCGTCGTATTTTTCAATATCAAGATCAAGAAGTATTTTCCACCAGTCAATCATTGCAAGGAAGAATCTACCGGATGGATGCTCCGGATAATCTGCAATAATTCTACGAAATGTTTCTTCCGCCCCGGTAAAATCTATACTGTAAATCTGCCTTATACCTTTATGAGTCAGCGAATCAAGTTCATTCCCCTTCAATGGCGAATCAATTGAGCTTATCAGAAAGAGAAAAAGTGTCAACAGTATATTAATCATTCGTTTCATTTCAATACTTCTCGATTATTTTAGATTATCTAATTTCGGACTGGTTTATGCGTTCAACTTAAGAAGCAAATAGCTTAATAAATTCGATACTTCAACCCGCTCCTGCACCATTGAATCCCTTTCTCTAACAGTAACAGAATTATCGCTTAAAGTTTGAGTATCAACTGTAATACTGTACGGAGTTCCTATTTCATCCTGGCGTCTATACCTTCTTCCGACAGCTCCTTTATCATCGTAAAACACTTTTAACGATTTACGTAATTCTTTTTCGATATTACGTGCAAGTTCCGGCATACCGTCTTTATTCACCAGAGGCAGAATAGCAGCTTTAATAGGTGCAAGTTTCGGGTGAAGTCCGAGCACTATTCTTTGTTCATTGTTTACCATTTCTTCACGGTATGAATCAACAAGAAAAGCCATAAACGAGCGGCTTGCCCCTGCCGAGGTTTCAATTATAAACGGTACAAATTTGTCCTTCGTTTCATCATCAAAATACTTCATTGATTTACCTGAAAACTCTTCATGTTTACCAAGATCAAAATTTGTTCGATTATGTATACCTTCAATTTCTCCCCAACCGAATGGAAAGTGGTATTCGATATCAGTTGCTTCTTTTGCGTAATGTGCAAGTTTATCCTTGGGATGATCATGGTAGCGTAATTTGTCTTCTTTCATTCCGAGGGACTTAAACCAATTTAATCTTTCAGCTTTCCAGTAATCATACCATTCTTTATCGTTAAATGGATTAACAAAAAACTGCATTTCCATCTGCTCAAATTCACGTGTTCTGAATAAGAAATATTTGGTGTTGATCTCGTTCCTGAATGCTTTACCGATTTGTGCAATTCCGAATGGGACTTTTTGTCGTGAAGCATTTTGAACATTTAAGAAATTAACGAAAATTCCCTGTGCGGTTTCAGGACGTAAAAACACAACTGCACTCGAATCTTCAACCGGACCGATAAATGTCTTAAACATTAGATTGAACTGTCTTGCGGCTGTAAATGTATTTTTGTTACCGCATTGCGGGCAGTTAATTTCTTCCAGTACGGCAACCGATGTATTCTTGTCTTCGAGTAGCTGCGAGAGAACATCATTTAACAATTCATCATCGTCATCTTTAAAGTTTTGATTTAATTCAGGATAGTTTGTTGAATCGATTTTTTCTTTTACTGCTTGTAGAATTTTTTTCTTCTTTTTAGAAGCAATCTGATCAGTCAAAACATCAAGGCGGAAACGTGATTTGCACTGTTTACAATCGATCATCGGGTCAGTAAAATTCTCAACATGTCCAGACGCTTCCCATACTCGCGGGTGCATAAGAATTGATGCATCAAGTCCTTCAACATCCTCGCGGTAAGTCATTGACTTCCACCATTCTTCCTTTATATTTTTCAATAATTCAACTCCAAGCGGACCATAATCCCAGCATCCGTTTAATCCGCCGTAAATTTCACTTGACTGAAATACAAAACCTCTTCTTTTAGCAAGCGAGACTACTTTTTCAAGAATATCATTCTGATTCTTCTGCATAAAAATTAGACAACCTCCGGTTATTATTATATTAAAAAACTTTGCAAATATACGAAATAGCGGGGTATATCTTTACCCGGTGTGATTTGATTTTAAAACGTTTACGGTTTTTCAAAAGAGATGAAGTAGCTTGCTCCATATTTTAAATACTCTACATTTTTCATTTTATTTTGTTCGATGCGTTCAACAACAGAAGAGCCTTTTAACCCGGAAGAGAAAGATTTCCAGAAGCTATCCGCCAGTTCTTTGTTTGCACTGAGTCTTATAAAGGTTTTTATCAGCAATGCAGCTATCCTGTTTCCATCAGCATCAAAATCAATAATGAAGGCTTTACCGCCGGGTTTTAATATCCTACAGATTTCCGTAATTACTTTTGAATAATCTGCGGCTTCGTGAAGAAGCTGTTTACACAAAACTAAATCGGCGGAATCGTTTTCAAGTGTTATTGATTCCGCCGGCGATTCACATACGCTAATTTGTTTGTCATATTTTTTTGCTTCTCCTACCGCAATTTCAAGCATTACTGAACTTGAGTCATGTGCTACCAAAACCGGGTTATCCAATAACTTCGCTAATTCAAGAAGTAGAAACCCCGGACCTGTTGCAATATCAACAACTTTAAGTCCGGGTTTGTTTTCAATTTTTTCCGAAATTTTTTGAGCAATCCGCATGTGATCATGTCGTACCATCGGGCGTAAACCATCCGCGTAACTTCTACATAATTCTTTTGTCCAGATGTAATCACTCATTAACAGACTCACAACTATTACTTCTTAATAAAGTTATAACCGGTATACTCAATAAATTCATGTACCGAAAAATCTAATGATTTCACTTTCCCATCGGTAACGTTGAACTCCAAAGGTTTATATCCGAATATCGGATCGTTATATGAACTTAAAAATCTATTCCCTCCGAGCGGTTCCAGTTTCCCGATTAGCTTACTATGGTGCTCTAATCTTATCTCTAAGTAATTCTCTTTTTCAATTATATCAAGATAACCGTAAACCTCGTTTTCATATCTTCCGCAATAATCTGATAATGGGGGAGACGATTTCAAATTCAACCTTACCGAATCCCTTAAAGCTTGTAACTTTGCTTCTTCTTCGGTGTTAGCAGTTTTACTTCGATCAAAATAAAAGCTATCATAATCTCTGTAAGGAAGTCCGAGATAAGCATCAAGAATTTCCCAGCGTAAAGAGATAAAAAACAGGTTTTGCTCCGTATTTGTAAGCACTACTATCCCGAGGTTTTCGGAAGGAATTAAAGTAACAGAAGTTACAAATCCATTTACACCGCCTGTGTGCGATACTATTTCACGGTTCTCGTAATCCTGCAATCCCCAGCCGAGCGCATAAAGATTGTAATGAGCTTGATTAAAAGGATGTCTTGTCCGCCCGACAATTGTGGCCGGCTTTCTTGTTTGACTAATTACACTATAAGGAATAATATTTTCACCTTCATATTTTCCGCTGTCAAGTTGAGCAATAAGCCAATGGCTCATATCAAGTACTGAAGAAGAAATGCTTCCGCATGGAGCCATGTTATCTATTAATGGAAAAGGAACAGAAACTGTTTTTCCATCTACTACAGTGTGCGGTTGCGCTACGTTACTGATTGAATTAATATCAGCAGAAAGAGGAACCGTTCTATCCATTTTCAATGGCTTCAAGATTTTCGTTTTCAAGTAATCGTTCCAGGTTAAACCGGAAATTTTTTCAATAACCTTTCCGGCGACAGCGTAACCGGCGTTAGTATAACCGTATTTTTCTCTGAAGCCATATAACGGTTTTAGCTTTCCAAATCTTTCAAGGACACCATCGTCTGATAGATCGGAAGTCCAATACATAAAATCACCTTGAAAAGTTTCAAACCCCATTCTGTGCGAAACAATATCAACAAGATTAATTTCTTTTGCCACCCATGGGTCATTCATTTTAAAATCGGGCAGCCATTTCTGAACTTTATCGGATAGTTTACATTTCCCTTCGTGCTCAAGCATTGCAAGAATGGTTCCTGTAAATGCTTTTGTATTGGAGCCGATCATAAAAAGAGTGTTTTCATCAACGTTATCATTTTTACCAACCTCTTTAACACCATACCCTTTTGCAAGAACAAGTTTACCGTCTTTAACAATACATACTGCAACACCGGGAATGTCCCAGCGTTCCAAACCTCTTTGAATATATGTGTCCAGACTGTCTTTAACAAAGGATGGAACATTACTTTGAGCATTTAAATATTGGAATGAGATGCAAACAAGTGCAATTGAAAGAATAATTTTTTTCATAGTAACTCCGGGATTCATTTTTGAATAATTCAAAACCTTTTAATTCTGTAGAAAGATAAAAAGTATAGACTCAACATTTGTTTTGAATTACAGCAACACATGCAGCATAATCACGCGAATGAGTAATACTGATTTTCAACTCTTTATCTTCTTCAAGATATATTTTCAAACTACCGTGTAATTCTACTTGAGGCATACCGTTAGGTAAATTAAAAATCTCTACATATTTGAAATTGAACTCGTTATTCCAGCCGGTTGTCAAAGCTTTTGCAACCGCTTCCTTTGCTGCAAATCTTGCCGCATAATGCTGGTATTTATTCGGTTTAGATGAACAGTATTCAATTTCTTTATCCGTGAAAAGTTTGTTCAGGAATTTCTCCCCGAATTTATCGATACTTTCTTTAATACGTTCAATTTCAATAATATCTATTCCAAGCCCTAACACCATAAATTAAAAACCTTCAGCTAATCCAGCTCCCCTTTTATCTGAAACACCGTAAAATACTCCTGAGCTCTGGTCAATCATTATAGATTCAACCAAACCCAGCCCGCGCTGCCTGCCTATTTTATGTCCTCTTTCAACAAGATTGTTTTTAACATCCGTCGGGAATGCAAATCTTTCATATTGGATCTCATCAGGGAACCACTGGTGATGGATCCTGGGTGCATCCATAGCATTCTCAAGATTCATGTTAAACTGGATACAATTAAAAATTACCTGAAGTACAATTGTAATAATTGTTGAACCACCCGGTGTCCCGACAACAAGAAACGGTTTATTATCTTTAAGTACGATAGCAGGTGTCATCGAACTCAACATCCTTTTCCCCGGTTGAATTGAGTTAGCTTCACTTCCAAGGAGTCCGTACATATTGGGAACGCCTGGCTGTGCGGAGAAATCATCCATTTCGTTGTTCAACAAAAAGCCTGCACCATCAACTACAACACTTGAACCAAAACCTGCATTTATTGTTGTTGTTACGCTGACGGCATTACCGTATTTATCGGCAATAGAATAGTGTGTAGTTTCTTCGCTTTCATTTTTAGGAGGAACACCCGGATTCACTTCTTTCGATACTGCTGCCCGGTCTTTAATATTCTTAAAGATTTCCTTTGCATACTCTTTTGAAATCAACCAGTTTTGAGGGACGTTGTAAAATGCCGGATCGCCGAGATGTTTTGACCTATCGGCATACGTATATCGCATAGTTTCAACAAGTTTATGATAATAATCGCTGCTTCCCCATTCATCTTTATTGAATTCATAATTTTCTAAAATATTCAGCATTTGTATTAATGCAATTCCACCCGATGAAGAAGGAGGCATGGAGATAATTTCAAAATCTTTATAACTCCCTTTTACTGGTTCGCGTTCAATTACAGTGTAGTTTTCTAAATCTTCATGGGAAATGTAACCGTTCATCTTCTTCATCTGTTCAACAATAAGGTCGGCGGTTTTACCTTTGTAAAAACCATCCAGTCCTTTCTGTTTTATCAACTCTAATGAACGTGCAAGGTCTGATTGTTTGAATATATCTCCTTCTTCAAAAGGTTTACCATTTTTTGAAAAAACCTTCATTGAAGATTCGTACTTTTTAAATTCCTTTAGATTACCTTCAAACATTTTAGCTGTGTAATAAGTAAGCGGGAATCCATCTTTTGCCAGATTTATAGCAGGTTGAATAACGTCAGCTAACTTCATAGAGCCGTATTTTTCAAGTGCATGCAATAATCCTGCAACACTACCGGGCACACCTGCGGACGTGGCTCCTTCCTGGCTTAGTTTAGGTTGGAACTTACCGGACGAATCAATAAACATATCCTTAAGTGCGGCTTTCGGTGCGGTTTCCCTGTAATCAATCGTAGTTTGTGTTCCATCCTTAAGGTGAATTACCATATACCCGCCACCGCCGAGGTTACC
>DAIRET010000093.1:0-11059 GCA_036795455.1 Ignavibacteriaceae bacterium | reverse complement strand
GGAAGAATTACGCGTGCAGTTAGAAGAGCAGGCTCGAATAACTTCTGGGAAATTCAAAGACATCTTCCGAAAGAAACAAGAAATTACGTCCCTCAATACATTGCTGCTTGTATAGTTGCAATGGACTATGAGAAATATGGTTTTACAGAGATTAGATGGGAAAAACCGTATTCATACGAAACGGTTAAAGTAAATGAAGCAATTGATATTAACTTCCTTGCTCAATGCGCCGGTACTACAGGTGATGTATTAATGGAATTGAACCCGGAATTAACCCAGAGCTGTTCACCAGCGAGTATACCGGGCGGGTATAGTTTGAAAGTTCCTGTTGGAAGCACGCAAACTTTTGCCTCGAATTTTATTAATGTACCTGAAAGTGTAAAACGACAGTTTGTTTTTCATACTGTTAAAAGAGGAGAGTCTTTAGCTTCAATTGCGAGGGCTTATGGTGTAGCCAAAGCGGAATTAGCAGATGCTAATAATCTTTCAACTAAAACAAGGTTGAAAAGAGGGGCAAGATTAAAAGTTCCATTCAAAACAACTCCAACCGAATCGGACTTTGCATATAATGCAAATACGGAAGTTGCCTCGGATGATGATTATGTTTCTCCATACGAAATTCTTAATTCCGGCGTAAATCTAAACACTACTGTTACAACCCCGGAAGAAAACAATTTAGCTACAATTTCGGAAGAAGAAACTGCAGATGATGAAGAAACAAATATTTCTGAAGTTGAAGTTACCCCTGTTATTCCTCCGGGAAAAGCTGCTGTTCAGTATAGAGTAAAAAAGAGTGAAAGTCTTCTTGGGATAGCCGACCTTTTCAATGTAAGAGTAAGCGATTTAAGAAACTGGAACAACATTCCATATACGGAAGTAATAAAAATCGGACAATCTTTAACGATTTATGTACCTGAAGAAAGAAAAGACTTTTACGCCAGTCTGGACAACCAATCTTCTACAGAAAAGAGTATTATTAAAACTTCTGAATCTCTAACTTCCACAAAAGTTTTGCACCATACCGTTAGACGCGGTGAAAATTTAACTTCTATAGCAAACCGTTACAATGTTACATTAAACGATATAAAATCTTGGAACGGGATTGAAGGGAGTAGGATTTATACAGGTCAGAAGTTAAAACTACACGGAACCAAGTACTCAGATGCTATTGCAACAACTTCAACAAATCATTCGGCAAGTATTTCGAAAACATTCAAATATAAAATACGCCCCGGTGAATCTCTTGGAGAAATATCCGAAAAGCTCGGTGTTACAATTACTCAAATAAAAAGATGGAATGGATTACGAAGTAACAAAATATATGCTGGAAGGATGCTTACTATTCACGGTAGCGATAACTCGGTTTCGATGGGTGATAACGTAGCAAAAACCCCGAATACGCTGAATATGCACACTATTAAATCGGGCGAGACTATCGGGCAGATTGCGGAAACTTATAAGGTCTCCATTTCAAATATTAAAAAATGGAATGGACTAAAAAGTAATAAAATTCTTGCAGGACAAAAACTGAAAGTGTATTCCAATGTTTCGATTGGTGATGTAAAAAACTCAGGTTCTGCAAGTTCAGCAAAATCAAAAGTTCATACTGTGTCAAGGGGTGAATCACTTGACAGTATCGCAAAGAAGTATCGTACTTCAATTGATGAATTAAAGAGAAATAATAATTTAACAAGTAATAAAATATTAGTAGGTCAAAAACTTAAAGTTAATTAGACCAAAGATTGTTCTAATATATTGATAGGGTAGAACGTAGTTCTACCGGGGTGTTTCGATTGAAAAATTGAAACTGAGATTATACCCTTAGAACCTGATCCAGGTAATGCTGGCGTAGGGAAACCATATTATTGCCGTTTTTCAACTCCTACGCCTTTGAAAAGCGGCTTTTTTATTTTAAAGGAGTTAAACCATGAAAAAAATAATGTCGGTTGTTTTTTTCTTATTCATGTTTTTTAATATCTATCCGCAAACATTAGGTGATTTGTCGGTTAAAGTTTTCGACAAAACCAGTAGTAAACCGTTGTATGGTGCGATAGTAAAGATTGAATCACAAAATCTTGTTTCCGTATCAGATAAAAACGGAAACGCTGGATTTAAAAAAATTAATCCCGGGGTAGTGAAAGTAACCTGTTCTTTTACCGGTTACGCTTCGCATTCCAAAAAAGTAACAATTTCTGCCGGAACACAAAGTGTTATTAATTTTCATCTTTCTGATGAAGCTATCCCGATACCGGAAGTTGTAGTAACTGCAACGAGAGGTATCGAAAGAGAAACACCGATTACTTTTACAAATCTTCCTTCGGAAGACATTCAAAAATTAACACGATCAAATGATTTGACTTATGCACTGAATTCACTCCCATCCGTAAATCTTCATTCGGAGAATGGAAACGGATTAGGGTATTCATACATAAGATTAAGGGGATTTGATCAAAGAAGGATATCTGTTTTAATAAACGGAGTTCCGCAAAACGACCCTGAAGATCATAGTGTTTACTGGATCAACTTTTATGATTTAGCCGGTTCTCTTGAAGATGCACAGGTTCAAAGAGGTGCCGGGGCTGCATTTTACGGACCACCATCAATTGGCGGCTCAATTAATCTTGTTACTAAATCGCCTTCATCAGTCTCTTCAATTACAACGGAAGCGGGATACGGTTCATTCAATACTCATAAATACTCGCTCTCTGCTCATTCAGGCAAAATCGGCAACCATTTTAACTTTTACGGAAGAGTTACACGAGTAACATCAGACGGTTACCGGGATTGGTCATGGAGTAAATTCTGGAGATATTTTGCCGGTGCTTCCTACAACGATCAAAATCACTCTTTAAGGATTAATTTTTGGGGTGGTCCACAGGAAGATGGACTTGCATTTTATGGTATTCCGAAAGCTGATAATAATGACGAGTTATTGAGAAAAGCCAATTACGGTTCTTACTTAAAAGATAGAGAGTATCTTAATCAACCGCAGTTCTTGTTTGCTCACGATTTTAAATTAAACACCGATTTAACTCTGCATAATACTTTGTTTTTCATTTCGGGCGATGGCTATTTTGATTTTGATGGTACATGGGGAACAAATGATTATTATCGAATCGATACAAATCTTACTATTCCATCAGACCTTGTAATACGAGCTTTTGTCGATAATGATCATTACGGTTGGCTGCCGAGAATTGAATGGAGACATTCATTCGGTAGAAGTATTTTCGGAGCTGAATTTAGAATTCACCGCTCTTTGCATTGGGGAAGAATTCAATCCGGTTCGGGATTACCGGAAAGCGTATATGGAGAATCGGGAAAACATCATTACGAGTATAAGGGTGGAAAGGATGTGTTTTCTTTATTTACAAGTCAATTGATCAAATTGACAGAGAAGATAACCGTGCTTGGTGATTTACAGATAGTTTATCAAAAATACAAAATATTCGATGAGCTTTATGCCGGCAATAATTTTAAAACTCCATATTTGTTTGTCAATCCGAAGTTGGGTGTGAATTTCAACTTAACCGAAAAATTCAGTCTCTACTTTAGCAGTGCTTATACTAAACGCGAACCCCCGCTAAAAAATCTGTACGAAGCGGAATCAGCTTCATGGGGTGTTGAACCGCAGTTCGAGAAGAACTCCGACGGAAGTTTCAATTTTGATAAACCGCTTGTTAAACCGGAGAAATTATTAAATTTTGAATTCGGACAAAGGTATAGCAGTAGTTTGATTCGTATTAATTCTAATTTTTATTGGATGGAATTTATTGATGAAATAGTACCATCCGGCGGACTTGATGTATTCGGACAACCCCGTGTAGGAAATGCAGAAAGAACAAGACATATCGGGTTTGAACTTGAATCTGCTTTAAGAGTTTTCAAAGGTTTCGATTGGAATTTCAATTTAAACTTAAGCAGAAACAGGTTTATTAAATTCGTTGAATACGACCAGAATGGATTACCACTTGTAAGGGACAATAACATAATTGCCAATGCACCGGAACTGATTTTCGGTTCATCAATTAATTACACAGTGAACGATTATTTTGTTTCGTTAGCTGTTAAATATACAGGGAAGCAGTTCACGGACAATTCGCAAACAAGTGATAAAAATGATTCGGATGTTACTGTAGATGCTTTTACAGTAGTTGATTTGAGAGCAGGTTGCAATCTACCTATTGACTTTGTTACTGTTTCGCTTTCAATTGAAGTTAATAACCTTTTCAACAAGAAATACTTAATGAACGGATTCGGGAAGGACAACTTCTTCCCGGCAGCAACAAGAAATTATTTTCTTTCGTTAAAGGTATCATATTAAATTGATGTCCCTCCATATTTGATTCAATTATCTTTGGAGGGAGCATTTTCAAAGGAAAACAGAAATGAAAAAATGTATAATCATTGCTAACGGGGAAGCGCCTAAAAAAAGAATTGTCTCCTTTCTTAAAAAGAAAGGATATAAAACTATTATTTGTGCTGACGGCGGTACAAGCATTGCATTGAAACTTGGACTAATACCGGATATTGTTATAGGGGATTTGGATTCAATTGATAAAAATGCAATTGATAAGCTTAAGAGCAAATCCCGTATCATTAAAATAAAAAGGCAAAGCGATACCGACCTTGAAAAAGCAATTAAGTTTGCCGTTAAAAATCGTTTTACAGATGCAGTTGTTTTGTCTGCTTCAGGCAAACGGGTTGACCATTCGCTTGGTAATTTTAGCCTGCCTATAAAATTTTTCAATAAAATAAGACTTACTATCCTAACAAATTATTCTTTATTATTACCAGTAAAGGGAGATGTTAAAATTAAATCAGTAAGAGGGGAAGTCTTATCATTTTTCGGATTCGATGATAGGACGGTTGTAACTTCCAGAGGATTGAAATATGCTATGAAAAATACAAATCTGCACTTCGGTAGAAATGAGAGTATCAGTAATGTGAGTAGTTGTGAAACAGTTGAGTTGAAAGTAAACGGCGGAATAATTCTGGTAATAAGAGAAACCGGAACGGTAATAAAGCATGATCTCCTTTAGCAGTATTGACACAATAATAATTCTATCATTCTTTTCAATTCTTGTTTTAATCGGTTTTATTGCAGGACGGAAAAGTAGAAATGATGCGGAAGGATTTTTGCTCTCCGGTAGAAACTTGAATTTATTCTTATTCGTGCTTGTAAACGTTTCAACCTGGTATGGGGGAATACTTGGAGTAGGGGAGTTTACTTATAGGTATGGTTTAGCTTCATGGTTTACTCAAGGTTTACCCTACTATTTTTTTGCTTTACTTTTTGCAGTTTTTCTCGCAAAAAAAATTCGTAATTCATCCCTTTATACAATCCCCGACAAAATCACACTTACATTCGGAAGGAATGCAGGTTTATGGTCGGCATTTCTTGTGTTTGTATTAGTTTCACCGGCACCATATCTGCTCATGCTAGGTAATCTATTAACTCTAATCTTCCCTGTTGATCTTCTAACAGCATTGATTATAGCGGTTACTCTCTCAATCGTCTATCTTTTTTTCGGCGGTTTCCGTTCAAATGTATTTGTTGATTCTTTTCTTTTTTTTGTGATGTTCGGCGGATTTATTGTAGTATTTTTTATTCTTACTACTTCGTTCGGTGGAGTAGAATTTCTTGTCGAATCTTTACCGAAAGAGCATTTGACTTTGACAGGCGGAGCCTCTCCGTTATTTATTGTCGTTTGGTTCTTAATTGCGTTATGGACATTCGCAGACCCGGGTTTTCATCAAAGAACTTATGCCGCTAAAAATGCAAACGTAGCTAAATGGGGAATTATTATTTCGATACTTTTCTGGGCATTGTTCGATTTTCTAACTAACAGTATCGGACTATACTCAAAGGCTATTCTTCCCAATCTTTCTACTCCTGTTCTATCTTATCCATTACTTGCAGAAAAGGTGTTGAATCCCGGTGTAAAAGGTTTCTTTTATGCGGCAATGTTTGCTACTATTCTCTCGACTGCAAATAGTTTTCTTTTCCTTTCGGCATCCACAATCGGAAAGGATTTATTCTTTGCATTATCGAAAGAAAAAAATGAAAAGAGTATTAAAAAATATACTAACATCGGTTTGTTGATTACTGCCCTGTTTTCAATTACTATAGCTTGTCTCGTTTCTTCGGTTATTGAAATTTGGTACATCCTTGGTTCGATTTGTATTCCCGGTTTACTTGTTTTAATATTTATATCATATAGCGAAAAATTAAAGTTCGTTAAGAATGAAATTGTTCTGCTCTCTGTGTTTTCGGTAATCATAAGTGCTGTATGGTTTTTAGTAAGACCCATCATTGAAAATGAAATGTTAAGCATGATTGAACCAATGATAGCCGGAATACTCTCAATCCCTTTTTTCGCTCTTCTCTTTTGGATAAAAAAGAGGATATAAGTTTTATTACTTATTAACCTTCCATCAAATACTTTTACCGGAGAACAGAAATTAAATAAAGTCTATATGGTTATTGTTGTAATTTTGTGCCATTGAAAAAGGAAAGATTACATGGAAGCAGTTACATATAGTTTACAAACAGAAAATAAAGACTCGGAAGAATATTATGGCGAAATAAGAAAACTTACTGATGAAGTTTTGTTATATGCAGAACATACAATCTCTCCATATGTTGATGAGTTTATCTCTTACATAAAAGAATACAAAATTGAAAAAGTCAGAGAAAAAGAAGAGTACATACTTGAGCTATTGAGTTTCGGAATACTGTGGCGGATTTATGCTCCCTATGCTCTCTCCGTAAGTTTTGCTCCTTTTGTAACACTTTCGAAGATGGGCGAATGGAGAAAAAAACATCAAAACGTAAAACCTTTAATTGATCTTACAAGAGGTATTTTAACCACCGCTGTTTTGCTTCCTCGGAATAAAAAAGAAGAAGTCTCATTACCACAACTTGAAATGCTGGATAGAGTCTGCTTATGGTTTGAAGCTACGGGAGAATTCAAAGAAGAAGCAATTCGTTTTGTGAACTGGCGGGCTTTCTGGGGTACTTTTAGTAATGAAAAATTTGAAATGAATATAAAAGCTATCAGAAGATTTACAGCATGGTTCGAGTCCCGCTCTTACGAAGTACTGGGAAAGTATTCTAAAAATGTTGATTCTTTTGTAAGTGAAAACAAAAAGAAATATTTATGGAGAGAAGATAGAATTTCTTGTTCCCGTCCAAGAATAGAATATCATCTTAACATGGTCGGAGCGGAGTTGATGAATCGTGCATTTAAGAAAGAATTTGTTGAAACAGGGCCGACTGCTCTATTACTGCCCGGTTGTATGCGGATACATTTGAATCATGGTTGTAAAGCAAAAAAAGAAGAAAAAGGTTTGAAATGTACCGGTTGTACTTCGAGTTGCCGGGTAAATCAACTAAGAGAAATGGGAAAGAAGAAGCACTTCGAAGTTTACATTATTCCACATGCTTCCGATTTATCACTCTGGTCTCCGAAGGAAGGAGAAAGCAAATGCGGTGTAATTGCTTCTGCATGTGTAACAACGCTTGTTGAAGGTGGCTGGGAACTTAAAAGATACAACATTCCGGCACAGTGCGTACTTCTGGAATATAGCGGCTGTAAAAAACATTGGCATTCAACCGGAATTCCTACGGAAATTAATAACAGAGAATTAAAACGAATACTTGAAAGCAAGCACAACTTGAATTAATCAATTGCTCTCACTACCGGCTATCGTTCAGTTTTTTATGCTTCCTATTTTAACAAAAGCATTTTCCGTATTTG
Organism: Ignavibacteriaceae bacterium; assembly: GCA_036795455.1. Lineage (GTDB taxonomy): Bacteria > Bacteroidota > Ignavibacteria > Ignavibacteriales > Ignavibacteriaceae > DAIRET01. Next base: position 3,296 of record DAIRET010000093.1, on the reverse strand, counting down.
AATAAAACTTCCGGCTTGTAACCGGTAAAAGTATATTCCGCTCGATAAATTTTCTGCATTAAACTTAGTTTCATAATTGCCGGGAGCTTTAATCTCATCAACGAGTGTAACCACCTCATTTCCAAGAATATCATATACAATCAGTTTCACATCTGCTTCCGCATTAGACTGCGTATTTAAGACTCCACTTTTCGCTATTGATGGAACTGAATACTTTATCGTTGTTACCGGGTTGAACGGGTTGGGGTAGTTTTGTTCAAGCGAGAATGAATTTATTAATTCTGCCTTGTTCTTAATGCTTGTTGTTCCGAATCCTTTCAACATTCCACCTGTTCGTTGGGCATTCCCTTTGTAAGTTGACCAAATATTCTGGCTCATAATCCCCGGCGTATCCCATCCGTAAACTCTGCGGTTGAGCGAGCCTGCAAATATTTCTACATCGCCGTCTCCGTCAATATCAATAATTGTGGGTGAAGTTTCAAATCCAACAACTACGTGAACATTCTCGGCTTGAAGCGGAAATCCCGGTACAAGTAAGCCGTTTTTATCGAAAGCATAAATAAAACCTTTACTTGTTGGTACAATTACATCGGGCAGACTATCACCGCTTACATCGCCGAGAGCGACTGCACCGTCAACCCAGGTAGCAAAAATTTTTTGAGGATAATTCGGTAAAAGTGTTCCATCTAATTTCCAAGCCCATGCTTTACCGCTGTCAACTGCCATAACGCTGCCGTATGCTATTTCCGGTTCACCGTCTCCATCCATATCTGCAATAGCAACATTGGAGAAAGGATGTCCGCTCTCAACAGGAATGGGAAAACTACCAAAAGATTTTCCTTGATGGTCGAAAGCAAATATTCCATTTATATCCGGGTCTATTGCTTTAGCTTTAATCAATATTTCGAGGTTGCCGTCTTTATTCAAGTCATAAAGTGCCGGAGTTGAACCGAGGGGATTGTATGAAATATTTATGGGGAATCCATCCAGCAATCCTCCTTTTAAATTAATTGCATTCAGTTGTGTCATCATTGAATCGGATATCTGTCCGCTTGAAACATAGATGATTTCATATTTCCCGTCATTATCAATATCACCAACTACCGGTGCGCTATCAGAGCCGTATGTAAAACCGATAGGAAATCCCGCGAAATCGGAAAAGCCGTTTCCATTCCATTGGAATACATGTAGTTTTGCATCATTGTAAGGAGATTCTCTTTCGTAGGTAGTAATAATTATTTCCAGTTTGCCATCTTCGTCAAGATCAACGAGAGCCGGGGTTGTAGATTTTCTTGTTGCACCTGTATAAATTGGAGTATTTACCGCCATCGTACCGTTTGGTTTTACGACAAATATCTGTCCGTTTTCATCACCGAAGACAAGCTCCATCAGGCTGTCTCCATCAACATCACCTGCTGCGGAAATTTCTATAGAGCCGCTATTTTGAAGATTACCCGTCGGAAGTGAAATCGGGAAACCGATTAAATATGTACCGTTACTTTTCCATGAATATAACAACGGGGTGGCAAAACTTTTTGTAACGGAGATATTCAATGAACCGTCATTATTAAAATCAGCTATTGTCGGGGAATTGTAATACAAACCCCAATCGTCGCTTGCCTGGCGGGGCCAACCGTACTGGTAGGGAATAGTCTGTGAGAACAAAAGTGTTGCAAAAGCAAAAACAAAAACTAGAATCAACCGGAGCGTTTTATTTTTCATCTTTCTATCCTTTTCGTTCAAAGGGAAAAACCTAAATTTACATGGGGAATATACGAATTTCGCTACTGTTTCCGCTTTAGAAAAAAATAAGCGGTTGACCGGCAAATAAATGTTTTGTAATTTTTGGAAAATCCTTCCGCCAGGTATAAATTTTGTAACAAAATATTTTTACTCTAATAGAAGAAGATGATTTCTGATAAAACAGCGCTAATCAAACTATTAAAAAACGTTATACTCTTTTCAGGGGGTGTGATCTTATTTTTACTCGGTTGCGTTGTTTACGGGATAATATTAAACATGCGGGAAAAATCTTTGTTTGAAGAAATGGAGTTAAAAAATTTGAAAGAATTACGCAATGTCCATTTGGTTGTATATAGGAGCAGGAACGAAGTAAACCTCTTTTCCGATACAGTTCTTGTAAAAAAATACCGCGCTGTTTTCGGGAGGAATAGTCAACCTAAATCTAAAGTTAATGATAGAGCCACCCCGATTGGAGAATATAGAATTTGTAGGATTGATTCTAACCATATTTATCATAGATTCCTGAAACTAAATTATCCGAATCTTGAAGATGCAACCGAGGGTTTGAGGAAAAAGATTGTTTCCCAGAAAGAGTTCGACAGATTGAAATTCGATTATTATTACGGTGAATGTATTAACGACACAACAGCGCTCGGCGGGAATATAGGAATTCACGGTATCGGGCAGCTTGATTATGTTTTTAAGAATTTACCCTTTGTATTTAACTGGACAAACGGCTCTATAGCCGTTAGTAATGAAAATGTTGATGAAATATTATCTGTTATAAAAAATGGAACAAAAGTTATTATTAAAATGTAAAGCAATAACACTTTTCGCGGCAGCAGTTTTGATTCTTGCCGGGTGTGAAAATGTGTTTAACAGTAAAAATCCACACTCTAAACCGGATTTTAATGACCCGGAAGAATTATTAAATTTTGCCAAACAGGAAGTCGGCGATAGTGTTGAAGCTGTGGTATATGATTTCTTTGATGTCGATTCTGTTAGAAAAGTTGCAGTAGGTATAGAAGTGTTAAATGATGAAGAATGGGGAATTCGTTTTGCATTTTACAAGGAGTATAAAGATACACTTCTATTGGTTTACAAAACGGAACTGCTGGACGGCTCAATGAATGAGAGTGAATTCAAAGCAGTGAAAATAGATAAAGACTATAACTATTTGTATTATAATTCAAAAAGCTATTTCTTAGGTTCGGGCGGGGGAGAAATAATGGCATACCTTGTTGATTTACCGGATAGACAAGTCTACTATTCGCATCTTTTTATGATACCTAACAAACCGGTTTCATTATATCTTTCAAAAAACATTAAACAGGATAGCATTAAAGACTACTTCATTGCTTTGTTTAAAAATGATTATCCGGAGTTGAAAATAGTGTCAACAGATGTCAAGTTGAGTTTATGATTAAAGAAAAGTTAATTAAGCATTCAATACTGCTTCTTTTTTTCCTTTTAATTATTCCTCAGATTAAAGCACAAGATAAGTATGAACTTGTTGATATCCGCTTTGAAGGGAATTCAGTTTTTTCTAATTC
>DAIRET010000092.1:0-11071 GCA_036795455.1 Ignavibacteriaceae bacterium | reverse complement strand
AATTGTACGAAATTGTATTTGGAATAGTCCAGTCATAAACACCTAAACTTGCTGTAACCTGATCGGCAATTAGCAGCCAATTTTCACCGGCATCCGTGCTATACTCAATTTTAATTTTGGTAGTACTACCGAAACTTGACCATGTTATAGTTTTCACATCACCGATGTTTAGAAATTCATTTCCATTCGGGGAAATGGTAATAAGCGAATTTAAAATGTTTACCGAAAACTTAAGTGTACTATCTGCATCTCCAATATTAAAAATATGTATACCTCCTTCTTTACCATTTGAAAGAAAGGGATACGGGTTTGTTGATTGATTGAAAGCTGTTCTACCAACTGCAGCATTGAAGTTCGCTATTCCTGTTGAGCCGTTTGCAGTTAAAGTTCCGTTGGGACGAAATAAATAAACTTCATCCGGTGGTCCGTCTGCATTTCCCTGACCATCGCAAAGAGTATTAATCCTGAATACAAGTAATCCATCACCTGGAAGTGAAGATTCGAAAGGCGGAATTCTTTTCCGGTATTCTAAAACGAAATACTCGGTACTGGATTGCGGGGATCTTAGCATGAAGACATTATTCAGAGAATCAATCAATGGATTTAACTCATAAGTTCCTGATTCTGTTATTTCGGGGATTTCATCTATCCAATCCCCATAGCGGTATTTCATATAAGCCGTCATATGCTGGGGTGGATTAAGGTCATTTTCCATAATATCCCAGCTTCCTACAGGTGCTATTCCATTGGATGTATAGTGATACAAATCCGGTGCTCCCAAAGAGTGAAACATTTCGTGGCATAATACACCTACTCCCGAAGACTGAAGACTTGCTTGAAGCTGGAAATTAAAATCGTATACTCTTTTCCCATGTATGTAAGCAGTTTGAGAATACAATGCCCACCTGTGAGGCCAAAGCAAAGTATTCCATGCAGTTGTATTTCCTGTTACAATAAAACAAACATTATCAACATAACCGTCACCGTCAGCGTCAAGATCCAATGATTGGGGAATTTTATCAGCTATGTATTCACATGCTTTTTTTAATAGAATGTGCTCTCTGTTTCTTCGCTCGGTATCGTTTTGATAACCATTTGTATTAGTCGAGCTATACGGCATATAATAGCTTCTTGGGTAATTATCCTGGTAAGATTCTATTGTCGGTCCTACCGGATTCGGATATAGGTGTGAATATATCTCAAGTTTATTGTATGAAACTTCTTTGTAGTAATTATACATTGAATTAACACCGCTACCTGTGCGGTTAAACATCTCATCATAAAATGATAACTGTCCTGTAAATTGGGTTTCATCGCTGAATCGAATAAAAATCACGAGGTTATTTATTAAACCATGCGTTGGTGCTGCAACAGTTGATTTAGGCGTATCATGGTAAAATGCTTTACGTTTTTTACTGTACTCTTCCTGCAAGATGTTTATTCCGGGAGTAATGGATAACTCTTTTGGTTTTACCTGCCCAACAATATACCCGGAAGGAGTTAATTTTCCTTCTGATAAAACTGCATAAACATAATAACCTTTTTCATCTTGCATAATAGTAAACTCGTCTTCATCATGCAGCCAGTTATGGAATTCATCACCGCTGGCAAATAAATTCAAAACCGTTCCATCAGGCTGTGTTACTGTAACTGGATGAAATCGTAAAGGTGCAGAAAACAAATTACTTGAAATAATAAATAATAGTAATGCTGCGTAAATGCTGCATGATTTGATTTTTTTTATGTACGAAAGAGACATAGTATATCCTTTTTTATCTTTTGGGTTTTAATCTTTCATTCTGTTCTTATTGCTCAACAAACTCACATCCATCCGGGATGCATGGTTTAACGAGAAGTACGTTTTCTTTTAATAAACTAACCTGTCCAACATCCAATCCTTTCCTTTTTACAACGTATTTTTTTAATGTAAAAGAAACCGGTACTGTACCGCTTGTTTTAGCTTTACTATGATAAGCTGCTATTGATGCGGCTTTCTTTAATACGTTTTTAGGTACAGCTTCTTTTGTGTTTTCAACTCTAAGTACAACATGAGAACCCGAGACACTTCTGGCATGGAACCAATAATCATTTTGTTTGGCGAATTTTAGAGTAAGTAAATCATTATTCTTAGAATCCTTGCCTGCAAAAACATGATACTTGTTCTCGACAATATAATGTTTAAACTTTTTTGAAATGTCATCAACTTCCGTTGATTGAGAACCTTGCTTAATATTTAATTCATCCATAATAACCTTTATTTTCTCTATTGAGTCTGCATTTTCTATCTTCTCTTTAGTATTAATGAGATGATTGTATTTTTCGAGTGCATTTTTGTACAATTCTTGAGCCTTTTCATAGCCGGTTTTTTCTGCTTTGGCTTTATTAAAATAGTAATCAACATTCTCCTTTATGCTAAGATTATTTTTTAAGCGGATTTTTACGGTAGAATTATTGTCGTATATGTCTTCTAGTTCTATTTCTTCAACACCGCGTGGAATACTATTCATGTGGATTAACAATAAATTCCCGGACTTATAGTATTCTTCGTCTTTTGAACCTTCATCAATCCTATTTCTTAAGTTGTTGATTCTATTAGATAAAGATTCCAAGTTATTCAATACGTGTTTTTGAACCGTATTTAATAGCGATTTATATGTCTTGTTTGAAAACTGTTTACGGATGTATAAGAGCAAAGCATCATTTACATTATCAAACGAATTTATTGCACTTTCATTATTATTATTGAAAGAACAAGGAAGTAATTTAACTTCACCTGTTTTTTTATCTTCAACAATACCAATTGCCTCACTGTAAAGGTTGACTACTAATTCTTTCAGTGTACCTGTAAAAGCATTACCCGGTTCTAATTGCTGCATTAAAACGATTTGTTCATATACATCACGGCTTAAAAACGGAAATAGTTTTTTTGCTGAGCTATAATCATATAATTGTGCAGCATCTTCTCCAAAATTACAGGGAAAGTACCGATGAACAAAAGAGAGAACTTTAAGTTCTTTGTTCAACTTTTCAACTTCGGCAGAAGATATTGTTTTGAAGGCATCCCTTATAGCATCATTCTCTGTTAATAGAACATTAGTTGTTTTTCCTCTTATAATAAAAAGTAAAGAGAAAACATCAGATTTAATTCTGATAATCCTATCGCCGTCAACAATTTGAATATGGTTAATTGTTGCCGGAAGTACATCAGTAAAAAAACCGATAGTATTTTTTTTCGCTTTTTTCAAACCTTCTTTTAATACAAGGTATGGAAAATTTTGTTCAACGCAAATCTCAAGAAAAAATTCATGACCTTCTTTTTTTATCATTAAAACGAGTACATTTTTTTCTTGTGTGTATGCTTCAACTATTTTGCTGCCGGCAAGTTTTTCATTCAATTCCGAAATGTGCCTGCTTAATACCAGGTAGTTCTTGTACATCTTAAAATAATTAATAATTTGATTTGAAATATAATATTTTCACTTCACAATCCGTTAGTAAATTGGTAATCAAGCTACTGTTTAATATATTTGAACCGATTTTTCAAAATGAAAGGATTAAATTGAATTTATCTGCAAAAATGGGTAGTATTAAAGAAGGATTTCAAGGACCGTTTTGGGTTGCAAACTTCATGGAATTGTTTGAAAGGCTGGCATACTACGGACAGGCAACTATTCTTTCAGTATTTCTGCGTGATCATCTAAAGTTTAATGAAGTAGAAGCGGGACAACTTTCCTCAATATTCGGCGGGTTGATTTATATGCTGCCCATATTTGCGGGGGCGTTGGCAGACAAATTCGGTTTCAGGAAAGCATTCGCGTTTGCATTTGGAATTTTAGCAATCGGATATTTTCTAATCGGTTCAACAGGAATGGAGTTGTTTTCAGGTTTCTATGAAAACTTTAATACTTACTGGATACTCACATTCATTTTAATTTTTACCGCTATCGGAGGCTCGTTTATAAAACCGAGCGTGCTTGGTACAGTTGCCTTAACCACATCTTCAGAAAAAAAATCTCTCGGTTATGCAATTTATTATTGGCTTGTTAATATCGGCGCTGCTATCGGTCCGCTTTTAGCATACTTTGTAAGAGATAGTTTCGGGATTCAATTTGTTTATCTTGTCTCCGCATTAAGTTGCGCATTGATGTTTGCTACTACAATTTTCTTTTTCAAAGAACCGGAAGGGAATATCGGCGAAAAACAGGATATTGGTACTGTAATTAAAAACCTTGTCGTAGTTCTAAAAAACGTTAAATTCATTTCTTTCCTTTTAATTTTCTCACTTTACTGGCTGATTTTCTGGCAGTTTTTTATTGTCATTCCTTTTTACATCTCCGACTATATCTCACAAGATGCTCCTATTGAGATTATTATTTCTATGGGTGCGTGGACTATAATATGTTTTCAGATTCCTGTTAATAGACTTACAAAAAATATCGAAACTTCGAACGCTATTTTAATTGGTTTTGTATTGGCTACATTAAGCTGGTTGATGCTTTTTATTGTTCTGCCAATGACGATTGGGAAGAGTTTCAATTTAACCGAGACTTATTCGATTCCATGGGGTGTACCGATAATTATGCTCGGGATGTTGATATTCTCACTCGGTGAAGTTACTCAAGCACCAAGGTATTATGAATATATTGCGGATTTAGCTCCTAAGGGACAAGCGGCTTTGTTTCAAGGATATGCATTCTTACCGATTGCAATCGCATGGTTTTTCGGTGGTACCTTGGGCGGATGGTTGTACTATTCATTTGCAAAAGATGCCGGTCAGGTCGGCATAATGTTTTTTATTCTTGCAGGTATCGGTCTCCTCGCTACGTTGCTTATGTTTTTATATAACATCATACTGAAAAAGAGAGGTTAGTAAAACTTAAGAAGTAGTGATTTTATAATTATTCAAACATCGGCGGTAGACAGTTGATGTGAATTCGAACTAAATTTATGTATTAAAATGAAAGAGAAATATGAAATCATTAAAAAGAGTTTTTATTTTTGTATTTATGGCTAATATGCTTATGATGTCTCAAAATATTACTATTACAGCACACCGGGGTGCTTCGGGACATGCTCCTGAAAACACTTTATCGTCATTAAGAAAAGCCATCGAAATGGGAGCTGATTTTTGTGAAATTGACGTTCAAGAAACTATTGACGGTGTATTGATTTTGTTCCATGATAACAATTTTAAAAGAACAACCGGAATTGATAAAAACGTATGGGAAACAACTTACGATGAAGTAAAAAATTTAGAAGCTGGATGCTGGTTCGATTCTTCATATAAAGGAGAACCGGTTCCTTTATTTGAAGTTTTTTTAGATAAGGCAAAAGGAAAAATAAAGCTAAATATAGAGTTGAAAAACAACGGGCATCAAGTTAGTTTAGCTGAAAAAGTTGTTGATATGATTACAGAAAAAGACTTTATTGAAGAATGTGTCATTACTTCGTTTGATTTTGCTTTAATAGATAAAGTTAAACAGATGAATCCGAAAATTAAAGCAGGGTACATCTTTTCAAGATTGCCAAAATTTGATGTTTTTACCTCAAATGTAGATTTACTGAGTGTGAATAAGGGGCTTGTTGATTCTGAATTTGTTGAGAAAGCTAAACAGAACGGAAAAGAAATTCATGTTTGGACAGTGAATAAAACGGATGAGATGCAAAAACTTATCGATTTAAATGTTACAAATATCATAACCGATTTTCCCGATAGACTGAAAGCATTACTTAACAAAAAAGAAGAATAAAATTTTCACACATTAAAGGCAAGGTGATACTATCCGTTTCGTTTTTTTACTTAACAGATAATATCACCTTGTTATTAAAAATTATACTTGAGATTGAGAATATATTTTATTCTTCTATCAAGCCGCGTTTCTTTAATATCCCTTCAACTTTAGGCTCTGAACCTCTAAACTTCTTATATAGTACCATAGGTTCTTCGCTTCCACCTTTTGCAAGAATATTTTTCCTAAATGAATTTGCCACTGTTTGGTCGAATACTCCTTTTTCTTTGAATGCTTCAAATGCATCCGTATCTAGAACCTCTGCCCATATGTAGCTATAGTAACCTGATGAATAACCGCCTGCAAAGATGTGAGAAAAGATAGTGCTTGTATACCTCACTCCGATTTCAGGCATCAAACCGAGTTTATCGAACAAGTTCTTTTCGAATTCATCTGTTTTTATAGGCATTTCTTTGGCAACAGTATGATAATCCATATCAAGCAATGCAGCAGATAAATAAGAAACAGTTGCAAAACCCTGGTTGTATTTGCTTACCGCTTTTATTTTTTCAATAAGTTCATCCGGCATGGTTTCGCCTGTTTTATAATGTTTTGCATACATCTTTAATACTTCAGGTTCCGAAACCCAATGTTCCATTATTTGAGACGGAAGTTCAACAAAATCCCATGCAACATTTGTCCCGCTGAAAGAAGGATATGTAACATTCGATAGCAATCCGTGGAGTGCATGTCCGAATTCATGGAAAAGAGTTTCTACTTCATCAAGTGTTAATAATGAAGGAGAATCTTCAGTAGGTTTTGTAAGATTACATGTATTAAAACAAATGGGATATATGTACTCACCATTTAAATTTGATTGATACCTAAAGTTATTTGACCACGCACCGGCTCTTTTAGATTCACGCGGGTAATAATCGGTATAAATTATTCCAACATGTTTTCCATCTGCTTCTTTTATTTCAAAAACTCTGACGTCATGATGATAAACATCAATGTCATTTCTTTCTTCTATTTTCAAACCGTATAATTTATTCACTACAGTAAACAAACCATCAATTACATTTTCTAATTTGAAATAAGGGCGAAGCATTTCTTCGTCGAAGTCGTACTTTTCTTTTTTTAGTTTTTCCGAGTAATATGACCAATCCCACGGTTGAATTTTTGAATTAAATCCTTCTTTAGCAGCCAATGTTTGCAGTTCGGCTAATTCTTTTTTTGCTTTTGTTAAAGCTGGTTTCCATATTTGCAGTAAGAAATCATATACTGTTTTAGGATTTTTAGCCATATACTCATCAAGAATAAAATCGGCATGGGTTTTATATCCGAGCAGATTCGCTCTTTGTAACCTTAAAAGAACCATTTTCTCGACTATGCTCTTGTTATCATTTTCATTGTTATTATTAGCCCGCATTGTGGATGCTTTGAACATTTTTTCTCTCAACTCGCGGTTATCGCTGTATATTACAAAAGGTCTATAACTCGGAGCTTGTAATGAAAACAACCATTTGTCTTCATAACCTTTTTCTTTGGCAGCCAGTTTTGCTGCATCTATTGAAGATTGGGGTAAGCCGGATAAATTCTTTTCATTATCGATAATCAATTCAAAGTTGTTTGTTTCATTTAAAACATGTTCTCTGAATTTGAGAGATGCCATTGACAATTCTTCATTTATTTTCATTAGCTTTTCTTTATCGGCATCATTAAGATTTGCCCCGCTTCTAACAAAGTTTTTATAGTATTTGTCAAGTAAAGTAGTCTGTTCCTTCGTAAGTTTAAGTTTACTTTGATTGTTATGTAAGTACTTAATTCTTTCGAACAACTTTGGGTTAAGAGAAATATCATCCGAATGTTTTGATAAAAGGGGGGACATTTCCCTGTAAATACTCTGTAGTTCCGGTGATGTATTCGCATTTGTAAGATGAAAAAAGACGCCGGCTACTTTTTCAAGTGTTTTCCCTGATTGTTCAAAAGCATCAATTGTATTTTCAAAAGTTGGTTCTGCATCGTTGTTAATTATTGCATCAACTTCTGCTATTTGTTGTTTCATTCCTTCGATAAAAGCCGGTTTAAAATGCTCGGTTTTTATCAAACTGAACGGAGGCGTATTAAATGGGGTCTTCCATTCCACAAGAAGAGGATTGTCCGATTCCTTGATTTCTTTCGCACTTAATTGAGCCGCGAAAGCAAAAGACATAACTAAAATGAATAGTCTTTTCATCATAACCTTTCATAACTTGTTTTGAAAAATATCACCCCGCCAAAATAATTTTTTATACAAGAAAGCAGAAGAATTTTAGAAATACGGATTTATAATTAGATAAAAGGTATTGATTAGAACCGAACGGCTTGTAAAATCTGTTTGGGAAGAGGTGATTAGGAACAAATTATAGGTATTGTGATCTTTAGGAATTTATCCTTTAATAACCCCGACGGGTTTGATTTTAGCTATTCTTTTAATAATTCCTGCGTTGTGCATAACATCAACCACATCGATTACGTTTTTATAGGCATCGGGCATTTCTTCCGCAATTGTACTTTTTCCTTTTGCCTGAATTATGATTCCTTTTTTATTCAGTTCTTCAATTAAGTTTCTTCCTTTTCCTAATTTTAATGCCTGGTTACGACTGTGCAATCTACCTGCACCATGACACGAACTTCCGAATGTTTCATCCATCGCTTTTTCTGTTCCGGCACATATGAAAGAATACCTTCCCATGTCTCCGGGAATTATAACTGGTTGTCCTACATCTTTATATCTCTCAGGAATAAATGGGGATCCGGGAGCGAATGCCCGTGTTGCTCCTTTACGATGAACGCATACTTTTTTCTTCTCCCCGTTTATTTCATACTCTTCTATTTTAGCAATGTTATGGCTTACATCGTATACTAAACGGAATTGTAACTCGGAACTGCTTATTCCCAGTGAAGAGATTATTACATTTCTCGTCTGATGCATAATTATCTGGCGGTTAGCCCAAGCAAAATTTGCGGCACAACTCATCGCCGATAAATAATCGCTTCCTGCATCGGATTTAATTGGAGCGCATGCAAGCTGTTTATCAGGCAAATTTAACTTGTACTTGTTCATCTCTTTAACAAGCAACTTTAAATAATCATCGCATATCTGGTAACCATAACCGCGTGAACCTGTATGAATTAAAACAGTCATTTTCCCTTTTACCAATCCGAACACACTGGCAATGCATTCGTCATAGATTTCCGAAACAACCCCGATTTCAAGGAAATGATTACCGGAGCCGAGTGTGCCAAGCTGATCCAATCCTCTTTCAATTGCTCTTTCACTTACAGCATCCGGGGCAGTATTTATCATCTTCCCGTTTTCTTCTGTAAACTCAATATCACTGTCTATTCCGAATCCGTTTTCAACAGCCCATTGAGCACCTGAACGGGCAACCTTGTTTAATTCATTTTTATTCAGTTTTTGAATTGCACCTGACGAACCGACACCGGTTGGTATAGTATTGAATAAATTGTTGACCAGCGTTTTTATTCTTTTTTGAACATGGGCTATGTCCACTGATGTTACAGCTAACCTGACTCCGCAGTTTATATCATATCCAACTCCTCCCGGCGAAATAACTCCATCGTTTACATCAGTAGCAGCCACACCGCCAATAGGAAACCCATATCCCCAATGGATATCCGGCATTGCAAGGCTGTATTTCTGGATACCGGGAAGGTAAGCAACATTAATAACCTGTTTGAGCGCTTCATCATTCTGTAGACTGTTTTTAATCATCTCTTCGGAAATATAGATTCTACCCGGGACATTCATACCACCGGCAGGGGAAATCTCCCATAGGTTGTCATGTATTTTACTCAGCTCTACATCTTTTATTTTCATATCTCAGATTTTGCTTAAGTATCAAAGACTACAGTTGTTGAATAGAAGTCATCGCATTTCTTTATTTTCAACTGGTGAAATGTTACAGCTTTAATTTCTGTTTTTATCTCTTCTCTTTCGAGGATGCTGATAAGAATTACGGATTTAAGTTCATAGTGCGATTTGTGTTGAGAAATTACAATTCTTTTAACTCCTTCCAAATAAATTTTTTTTACCTGTATCAGGAAATTTAGTTCATCCAGGAAAGAGACCAATAATTCTTCAAGTGAGTCGGCTTTTACATATAATGATCTTCTGTTTGGCAGGAAAGAATGCTTATCTACCAGGCTTATTTCTTTAAACCCTTCTGCACATGCGATGAAAAGCTCTTCAATGGTATTGCCGTTGGCTATTAATGCTATGTCTGCGGTATGGTCCATCAATTTGTAATTTTTCATAAAAATATTTCTATTGTTCCGTCCAAGTTATTAATTTTACTACTAAAATTATAATGACTATTTTGAAGTAAATCACAAAAATATTTGGAAAAACTATCTGATCACAAGAAGGGAATAGCTGCAATATTATTTGCTGCTTTACTATGGAGCACCGGTGGAGTGTTCATTAAACTAATTAGTTTTAACTCTCTTCAGTTATCTTTTTTCCGCTCGTTACTTTCTGCTATTACAATCTTGGTTTTGTTTAGGAGACGTGCTGTATTATTCAACACCGGGACAATGATAAACGGCTTATTTTACGCAGCGATACTTATCCTTTTTGTTGTGGCTGCAAAATCAACTACAGTTGCAAACGCAATTTTTCTGCAATATACAGCCCCGATATATGTTTTTATTTTAGAACCATTAATGTTAAAAACAAAATTCGAAAGAATTAATCTTATTACAATTTTGATCTGTATTGCAGGTATGTTTCTTTTCTTTGCGGGGGATTTATCTCCGGGTGATAAATCCGGGAATTTGGCTGCAATTCTTTCTGGGATTTGCTTTGCAGGGTTTCTTATAGGAATGAGAAAAAACAAACCTGAATATCAGTTTGCTACAATTTTTTACGGGAATGTTTTTATTTCTCTCTTCTGCTCATTCTCGGTTTTTGCGTTGAATGAAATTCAAGCCACAGACGTAATCATGGTTTCTTACCTCGGGATATTCCAGATAGGATTAGCGTATGTTATCTTTAGCTACGGTTTAAAGAAAGTGAATGCTATTGAAGCATCTCTAATATCTATGATAGAGCCGGTACTTAATCCCGTTTGGACTTATATCGGCTACGGCGAAGTTCCTTCAATCTACTCAATTTTCGGGGGATTGATTATAATTGCCGGGCTGACTATAAAAACTTTCCAAATCGAAAAGAGTAAGTTTTTCAAATACTTCTTTAAACGTTAAAATGTTAGTCTGGTAAAAACTCGACTCTACCGGTTGATATATTATATAATCCACCGGCTATTTTAATTTTT
>DAIRET010000091.1:0-11132 GCA_036795455.1 Ignavibacteriaceae bacterium | reverse complement strand
GATGTAATCAAAATTAAAGAGACCATGAAAAATTCGCGACTGAAAAAAGTCGGGATAATTGGTTCCGGTTACATTGGATTGGAAACTGCAGAAGCATTTAAAAATCTGGGGTTTGAAGTATTCATAGTTGATAAAGAACCGCAGCCGTTTCCTTCATCGGGAAAAGAGATTCGTGAATTAGTTAGAAACATTTTAACTACCAATGGTATCGATTTTTTTCAGACGAATACTTTACAATTCGTAAAAAAAGATGATAAAGTAAAGAGTGTAAAAATCAACGGTAAAAGCATTGAGGTTGATTTGCTTGTTTATGCTGCGGGAATCAGACCCAATAATCATCTTGCACTAAAATGCGGACTTGAGACAGGGATTTCCGGTGCAATTAAGGTAAACAAAAAACTACAAACCTCGGATACCAGTATTTACGCTGCAGGTGATAGTATTGAAGTAATGAACTTTATAACGAAAAGACCGGATTACATTCCGCTTGCAACAATAGCTCATAAAACCGGGCATATTGCCGGCGAAAATGCAGCAGGTGGAAACTCATTCTTCGAACCGGTTGTTAAGAATATCAGCGTTAAAATATTTAATAGATTCTATGCAAGTTGCGGTTTAACTGAAACTGAAGCAATGAATAATCGTTACGCTTATTCAGTAGTATCATCATCTACTGTTAATCTTATTAAAGTAATGCCCGGTTCTGAAAACGTCTATGGAAAAATAGTATTCGAAAAAAACAGCAATAAGGTTTTAGGGGCAGAATTCTTCGGCGGGAAAGAAATTTCCGGTTACTCGGATATGATTTCGTTAATGATTAAAAATAATATCCCGGTAACTAACCTTGGCGAAATGGAGTTTAATTACACTCCGCCGCTATCACCGTTTATTAATCTTCTCTCTATTCTGGGAAGGAAATCAAAAGAAATCAATAGGAAATAACAGATGGCTTTCAAATATAAAAACTTTACACTTGTTGAGCATCCTCTGGTTTTAAGGGATGTTACAATACTAAGAGATAAATTAACTCAACCGGAATTATTCCGGGCTGCTTTAAGAAGGATTTCTATTCTTCTTGCTGCTGAAATCAGCAGTGAATTTGAAGTTGAAAAAAAAGATGTAGAAACCCCGCTTGAAGTTACAACCGGGTATTCCTTGAAGCATAATATTGTGCTTGTCCCCGTATTACGCGCAGGTCTCGGTATGGTTGCCGGTTTCCTCGAAGTAATGCCTGAATCTAAAGTAGGACATATCGGTCTTCAAAGGAATGAAGTAACTTTAAGACCGGTTGAATATTATTACAAAACTCCGAAGGAAATTAATAAGGCTGCCGTATTACTGCTTGACCCGATGCTTGCAACCGGGGGCTCCGCTTCGGAAGCGATTAAGTATTTAAAAGAACGCGGTACAAAAGATTGTGTTTTCTGTTGTATCGTCGCTGCACCTGAAGGAGTTGACAAAATAGCAAATGATCATCCGGATGTTAAAATTTTCGGTGCTGCATTTGATAGACAATTAAATGACAAGGGATATATTCTCCCAGGTTTGGGAGATGCTGGAGATAGAACTTTTGGGACGCTTTAACTCTCTCCTATTTGTTTTACTGTTTTTAACTGCCTCTTTTGCGCAGGAATATCCTGACAAACAGGTTCATTCTTTGATGAAAACAGGACTTGATTATTTAATTAATGAAGAATTCGATAAAGCTGAAACCGTTTTCAATAAATTGAATCAATCTTACCCTGCTTTACCGCTTGGTAATGTTGGTTTAACTGCTATTGAAATTGTAAGAGCATACGATTACGGACTTCCTTATAACAAATCAAAGATTGAGCAGCTATTAGATAGCGCAGAGATCAAGTCCAAACTACTGTTAAAAAAAAATGATAAAGATATCTGGAACAATTATTTTTATGCACTTACAAAGGGGTATTACGCATATTATCAAGGATTGACCGGCGACTACCTTTCTGCAATTTCAGCCGGATTAAATTCACTCGACTTTTTTGAAAAATGTTTGAATCAAGACCCAAATTTTACGGAAGCTTTTATTGCGCTGGGTGTGTATAAATATTGGAAAAGCAGAAAGATCGATTTTTTAACCTGGCTCCCTTTTGTTAAAGATGAAAAGGAAATCGGTAAGGAGTATCTTAAAAAAGCTGTTAAAAAAGATTCTTACTCTACTTATCTTGCTATTAATTCACTCGTCTGGATTTACAACAGCGAAAAAAAATATGATGATGCAATAAAACTCGCTAAAACCGCTCTCGCCAAATATCCGGGAAGCCGTTTCTTCAAATGGGGATTGGGCAGGGCATTGGAGGATGTTGATAAACAGCAGTCTATTGACCTTTATAATGAAATGCTGGATTCCTACAAGAGTAATGGAAAAGGAAGCAAAATAAACGAAATCATAATCAAACATAAAATGGCTCAGCAATACTCAATACTCGGTAATGATAAAAAAGCATTGGAATTATGCAGCGAAATACTCAAGGTAAATAATCTTTCCGATTACGAAAACAGCCGGCTTGAAAAACGGCTTGAGAGAGTGAAAGAATTACAAAAATCGTTGCAAAAAAGAAATTAATATAACCATCGTTATAGAAGACCAAAAAAACACTTGAATTTTAATTCAATTAATGCATATTAGAGAATAGATTTGTAAAAGATAGTTATAGAATGAGCGTTACATCGGTACCAAATAAAACAATGCTGGAAGAGCTGATTAAAAAAGCCAAAAAGTCTCTTACACGCATTGATGAATCATTAATAGAAAAAGCATTTGACTTTGCTGCTATGGCACATGAGAACGAGATGCGGGCTTCGGACGAACCGTATTTCTCGCATCCATATGCCGTTTCTACTATACTTGCTGAAGAAATTCCATTTGATGATGTTTCAATTGCGTGTGGTTTGTTGCACGATATTGTTGAAGATAACGCAGACTATTCATCCGATTCAATTAAAAAGAATTTCGGTGAAGAAATAGGGATTATTGTTGACGGACTCACTAAAATAAAACACCTTTTCAAAGGGAGCGATATAAGCCAGGCAGAAAATTACCGTAAACTCCTTATGTCGATGTCAAGGGATATAAGGGTGATAGTCGTAAAATTTGCCGACCGTCTTCACAACATGAGAACTATCGAATATTTGAACCCGGATAAAAGAAAACGCATTGCAAAAGAAACACTCGAAATTTATGCACCGCTTGCACACAGATTCGGTCTCGGAAAATTAAAATGGGAGCTTGAAGATTTAGCATTCAAAGAATTAAATAAACAGGCTTATGAAGATATAAAAAAGAAAATCAATAGTAAGCGTGAACAAAGAGAAAAGTATATTGAGAAATTCGCACAGCCTATAACTACAAAACTGAAGGAATACGGCTTTACTATTGATATTAGCGGAAGACCTAAACATCTTTATAGCATTTACCGTAAGATGATTAAAAGGAACAAACCTTTTGAAGAAATCTACGATTTGTTTGCTGTAAGGATAATTCTTGATACAGACGACGTAAACCAATGTTACACAACTTTCGGAATTATTAACCAGGTTTATATCCCGGTACCTGACAGGTTTAAGGATTACATAGCTATTCCTAAAACAAACAATTATCAATCAATCCATACCACAGTGGTTGGACCTGAAGGAATGCTTGTAGAAGTTCAAATACGAACGAAAAAAATGCACGATATTGCAGAACGCGGCGTTGCAGCTCACTGGAAATATAAAGAAGGAAGGGTGATTGATGACGATACTATCAATAAATACGTCCAGTGGATTAGAGAATTAATCGAGAACCCAGGCGGCGAAGATCTCCGTAAAAATATCATCGAAAATTTTAAGATGAATTTGTATTCGGATGAAATATATATCTTTACTCCGAAAGGAGATTTGAGACGACTCCCGTTAAATTCGACCCCTGTTGACTTCGCATTTGAAATCCACTCTAAAGTTGGTCATCACTGTATTGGAGCAAAAGTAAACCAGAAAATCGTTCCGTTGGATTCGGTTTTACACAGCGGAGATCAGGTAGAAATCATTACTTCCAAGAACCAGCACCCGAACAAAAACTGGTTGAAGTTCGTTGTAACGCACAAAGCAAAAACCGGGATTAGAAGATGGTTGAATAAAGAAGAAGAAAAAATTGTTCAAAACGGGAAGGATATCTGGGAGAAGAAACTCAAAAAATTAAAGTTGAGTTTTTCTCCGCATGAATTATCAAAAATAATTACAGGGAATAAGTTTGAGAACTCGAAACAATTCTACACTGCAATAGCTCAAGGGAAAGCAAATATTGATGATCTGTTGGCAGCTTCAAGCGAAAAAGACAAGAAAAATTTAGATATAAATACGGAATTCGAAAACTTTACACGTTATGCAAGGGCAACTGCTGGCTCAATCGTTATTGACGGTGAAACTTCTAAAATGCTACTGTCATATTCAAAATGCTGTAATCCCATTCCTGGTGACCCTGTTGTCGGTTTTATTACAATAGGTGAAGGAATTAAAATTCATAGGCGTAATTGTAAATCCCTAATTCAAATGCTGGCAAAAGAGCCGGAAAAAGTGGTTGAAGTTAAGTGGCCAGAAATTGAAGAATCTTCTTTTATCGCGGGACTAACTTTGAAAGGTGAAGATACTCCCGGATTACTTAATGAAATATCGCACGCTATTGTTACTTTTCAGAATACCAATATCAAATCAATTAGTATTGATACAAACGATTCATTGTTTGAAGGTACAGTTACATTATACGTGAACAACCTTGAGCATCTTTACAGGGTAATGGATAGGCTTAGAAAGATAAAAGGAATGTACTCGGTTCAGCGTATTGAAGATTCAGTTTAGTTTTTATGATTGAAGAAACGAGATTCCTTGCAATAGATTACGGTAAAAAAAGGATAGGGCTTGCATTAACAGACCCGTTAAAAATATTCTCTTATCCATTTCAAACAATCAATAATGATTCCTCATTAATGATTCAACTTAAAGAAATTATTGCGTCAAAGAACATTGTAAAAATAATTCTCGGTTACCCTTTAAAAGAGAGTGGTGAAGTAACATTTCTTACAAAAGAGGTTGTCGATTTCGGAAAAATGCTGGAGGGTAAATTCGATATAGAGATTGTTCTCTGGGATGAAAGATATTCATCCACAATTGCAATGGATAACATAATCGAAAGCGGTACCAAGAAACAAAAAAGAAGGGACAAGGGATTAGTTGATCGGAATGCTGCTGCCGTTATTTTAAAGGAATACCTGGATTCGATTAAATAATTTCCCGAATAACAGTAATAAGGAAGGTTGAATCCGATTTAACTATGATTAAGAATCGAAAGAAAAACAGGGAAAGACGAAAAAAATCCAGGTAAATTTGTTTTTTTTTATTAGATTTAACCAATCATTTATTTCTTTCTATGTGTTTAATTTGCTCTTGAAGAGAAACTTAATAATTCAATATGGTTATTAATTATATAATAAATTCACAAACCGGGTTACGCAGAGAATCTAACGAAGACTATGCAAATGTATTTAGATTAAGTAATAATCTATTGGCAGTAGTTTGCGATGGTTTGGGTGGTAACCAGGCTGGAAATATTGCATCAAAACTTGCGGTTGATTCGATTTACAGCTACTTCTCTCAAATGAATGACGAAGATGACTTATCCAAAGTCAACTCAGCTATTCTTCAGGCTAATGAAAATATAATTATTGCTTCACAGGAAAAACCTTCTTTCAACGGAATGGCGACTACTGCGGAAGTACTTTATATTTCAGGTAGTAGAGCATTTTGGGGGCACGTAGGGGATTCAAGAATTTACTACACAACAGGAAACCGTTTAATACAGCTTACAAAAGACCATTCTGTTGTTCAAAGACTTGTAGACAGCGGTTATATTACGGAAAAAGAGGCAGAAACACACCCGCACAGGAATATCATCATGAGAGCACTTGGTGATAAATCAAGTATAATAGTCGATTTTGATTTTCTATACCTTGACGAAACACAACCCTGGAAATTCCTTATCTGTTCGGACGGAGTTAGCGGAGTGTTATCAAAAGAAGAGATTGAAGAATATTTGAACATTGACGACTTGAAGAAGATGTCATTAGTTCTTTCGGAAAAAATAGATGAACGGGGAGCACCGGACAACTACACTTATATTATTATCAGTAATAAAGTAAAATAGCTATGCAAAACTTAGTCGGACATTTAATCGATAATTTCAAAATAGTTTCCATACTCGGCGAAGGAGGAATGGGAAAAGTTTACAAAGCATTCGATATTAAACTGGAACGTTACGTTGCAATTAAAGTATTGAACGCACAGAGTCTCTCCCAGCCTCAATTCGTTGAAAGGTTTAAGCGTGAAGCTAAAAACCAGGCTAAACTCAATCATCCAAACATTGTCCCGGTTTTCGGGTTTACTGAAGAGGGCGATGTCCTCGGGATAGTTATGGAATATGTTGAAGGAGAAACTCTCGAAAAAATCATATCAAGAAAAGGAAAACTTGAACTGACTGAATCTCTCAATATTATTAAACAGATTTTGGCAGGAGTTGGTTTTGCTCATAGCAAAGGTTTTATTCACAGAGATTTGAAACCATCGAATATTATAATCAATAAAGAAGGTGTAGCGAAAATTATGGATTTCGGAATATCGAAAGCCATATACGAAAAAGGAATTACAAAAACAGGTACTAAAATCGGCACTCTGCTTTATATGAGTCCTGAACAAATTAGAGCGGAAGAACCGACAAGACAGAGCGATATCTACTCGATTGGGATTACTCTTTACGAAATGCTGTCAGGTAGAACTCCTTTCGATTTCGGAACTGAATACGATATTATGGAAGGGCATCTAAAAAAGAACGCTAGAAGATTATCAATAAACCTCGACAATATCCCGCCGGAATTCGATAAGATTATGCATAAAACCCTCGAGAAGAATATCTATAAAAGATACAAATACTGCCAGGAACTACTTGATGAAATAGATATTGTACTCGGAAAGTATGAAGGTAGAGAAACAAAAAAAGAGATAAAAACACAAACAACTTCGGAGTTTGGCAGGAAAATTAAAATTACTCTAAGCGCTTTGTTTGTTGTTGCTGTGCTTGTAACATTAACCTACTTTGTCTTCAATCTTGTCTCGGATTACTGGGCAAATATGGATAGTAACACAACTGGTGCGGATTCAACATCTTTTACTTATAAATCAAATCCATCTTTTATCGCAAAAAGTGATTGGCTTCAGTTAAATACTTATACCGACAAGAATATTAATTCAATCGACTTTCTATCTGCTTCCACAGGGTATGCATGCGGAGAGGGAGGCACACTAATTAAAACTACTGATGCAGGCAATACATGGATTAAAGTTGATTTTCCTGATTCTGCTGATCTAAATGCTATCAGGTTTCCATCACTTGATTTGGGAATAATAATAACAGACAGCGGGAAGATTTTTGTTTCAAGAGATGCTGGATTATCATGGCTGCCAAACCAACATGAGTTTGGTGAGAAACTTTCAGGAATATTTTTCATCGATAGATTTACAGGATTCATAACAGGCAGTAAAGGTCTGGTACTAAAATCAACGGATAGGGGAGAAAACTGGACGTTGTTAAATACAGGTACAACAGAATATCTCTTTAAAGTATTTTTTATCGACCCCGATGTTGGATTTGCTATTGGCTGGAGCGGAACAGTATTGAAAACTAACGATCAGGGAAATAGTTGGAATAAAATTTCTGTCCCGACAAAAAACTATCTGCGAGATATATGGATGGTTGATGACAAAACCGGAATTATAATCGGAGCTGGTGGAGAGGTATTCAGAACATCAGACGGAGGGGAGAGTTGGATCAAAACTGAAACTGGCGTTATCTCAGGTTTAACTGCTATTAGCTTTATTGATAAGAAGATCGGTTTTATTACAACAAGCAGGGGTGAAATTTTAGAAACCAGCGATGCAGGTAAAACATGGAGTGAAACAAAAAGCGGTTTGTTTGTTGCATTAACCGGAATCTCTATTCCCTCCAGTAAAAGTATTTATATTTCTGGAAATAATGGTGTTGTCTTAAAAAGAAAATAAAACATCACACAAACAATAATTTGATTAAACGAAGGATTAAGATTGGATAAGTTCATAATAAACGGTAAAAAGAAATTAAGCGGTTCGGTTAAAATTAGCGGTGCTAAAAACGCTTCGCTTGCATTAATGCCTGCTTCACTTTTAGTTGACGGAGTTACAGTATTGAAAAACACTCCCAAACTCAACGATGTTTATACGATGATTAAACTTCTTAATCAATTGGGTGTAAAAAGCGAGTTCGATGACCATTCATTAAAACTTAATTGCTCAAACATCACAAGTCAAACTGCACCGTATGATCATGTGAAAAAAATGAGAGCATCGGTTTATGTACTTGGTCCGCTGCTGGGTAGGTTCGGTTATGCCAAAGTATCTTTACCAGGTGGATGTGCTTGGGGTCCTAGACCGATCAATCTTCATCTTGAAGGATTGAAAAAACTCGGCGCCGAAATAGAATTAGAACAAGGATACATAATTGCAAAATGTAAAAAATTAATTGGAACTAAAGTAAGTTTTGATAAATCATCGGTAGGAGCAACCGGTAATATTTTGATGGCAGCAGTACTTGCAAAAGGAACTACTATTATAAACAATTCTGCGATGGAACCTGAGATTACGAATCTTGCCGAGTTTCTTGTAAAATGCGGTGCAAAAATTAACGGGATTAACACTCCCATCCTCGAAGTAGAAGGAGTTGACGAGCTTAAACCTGCTGAAATGAATACAATACCCGACCGGATAGAAGCAGGCACTTTATTGATAGCGGGTGCAATAACGCAAAGTAAGATTTCTATAACCGGTGCAGTTTTCACACATCTTTATTCTGTTGTCTCAAAACTTGAAGATGCAGGAGTTAAAATTTCTGTTAACTCAAACAGTATTGAGTTGGATGCGACTGATCATGAACCTGAAAGTATAGATGTAACAACTGCAATTTATCCGGGTTTCCCAACAGATATGCAGGCCCAATGGATGGCTTATATGTGCACTGCTAAAGGAACA
Source organism: Ignavibacteriaceae bacterium (assembly GCA_036795455.1). Lineage (GTDB taxonomy): Bacteria > Bacteroidota > Ignavibacteria > Ignavibacteriales > Ignavibacteriaceae > DAIRET01. Next base: position 2,021 of record DAIRET010000091.1, on the reverse strand, counting down.
TCTACAATTTCGGATACAATCTATCTCGACAGATTTACACATGCCCCCGAATTGGCAAGACTTGGTGCTGATATAACAGTAAAAGAAAATAGTGCCATTGTTAAAGGCACATCAAAGCTGGTTGGAGCAAAAGTTATGTCTACGGATTTACGTGCAAGCGCTTCTTTGGTATTAGCCGGACTTGCATCGGAAGGAACTACAGAAGTTTTAAGAGTTTATCACCTTGACCGCGGTTATGAAAAACTGGAAGACAAATTGGCTACGTTAGGTGCGGATATTTCCAGAATTGCCGGAGCGGAGTTTTGATTGGAACTATTACAAATATTCTAAAACGAACTGGTTTATTACCAATTTTATTTTTTTTTCTTCTCATCCTTATTAATATTTTCCTCGTTAAACTTCCTTTAACAAGGTATTTCAGTTACGAGTACGCTGTTATCAACAGTACTGTTTTATCATTCTTCTCTTCGTTAATATTTATTAACCTTTTTAGGAAATTAGATACTGATTTCTCACCCAAAAACTTTCTTGGTAATTATATTAAAACCGTGGTTTTGCTAGTTTTAATACCTTTCATAATCGCATTCATTAATTCGTACACAATTCAATATTGCCCGTTTACAGATGGAATTCCTTTCTATCTTGTAATAGTACTTCCTTCTGTAATAATTGGAGCCGGCTTATCGGTAATCTCGATTTTATTGACGCGGAGATTTACATATATAGCAGTTATCTGTTTGTATATTTTAATACTGCTTATCCCGGTATTTGAAATCGCAATCAATCCACAGGTATATTTTTACAATCCAATTGTAGCATATTTCCCTGGTAATATTTATGACGAAGGTATTTCGGTTGATATGAAATTTTTTACATATCGATTGTTCAATACTCTCTTTTTCGGGGGAATTGTAATCGTATATCTTTACTTCAATAAGAGAATTGAGAAAAACAAAACTGCGTTTCTTTTAATGGTTTCATTAATATCGATAACCTTTCTCTATATTTCTCCATGGATGGGATTTTCAACTACTAATGATTCAATCAAAAATGAGTTGAAAAACAAAATTGAAACCGCGAATGTTGATATCTACTATGCCGGCAATTACAATGATGATTATAAAAAGTATTTAGCCGGACTGCACGATTTTTATTATCAAAAACTTGTTGCTTTTTTTAACCTTGAATTCTCGGAAAAGCCGCTCTCATATATTTTTAAGAATAGGGAAGAGAAGAGAGTACTGTTCGGAGCCGGTAATGCTGATGTTGCCAAACCATGGCTCTACCAGATTTATCTTTCAGATGAAAGCGTTGAAACAACTTTAAAACATGAATTAGCACATATATTTTCTGCTGAGTTCGGTAAATACTATTTTAAAGTAGCGGATGGTTTTAATCCCGCTCTAATTGAAGGAGTTGCAATGGCAGCAGATGATACATACGGCGGATATAATATTCATTATCTTGCCGCAGTTGCTGCAAATAACGGTTATTACTACAAGCTATCCGACCTCTTCAAAGGGTTTAGTTTTTTTGCAGTTTCATCCGGACTATCATACGTTTATGCCGGTTCGTTTACAGCGTTTTTAATTGATAAATACGGAATGCAGAAATTAAAAGTACTTTATGGTAATATTGATTTCATTTCTGTTTATGGAAAATCCATATATGAGTTGGAAGAAGAATATAATTTGTTTTTAAGCGAAATTGAGACCCGGAATTCAAAAGCAATGGCGAACTATTTCTTTGGAAGACCATCACTGTTGCAGAAAGCTTGTCCCAGGTACCTTGCCAATGAAACTAACAAATTATTCATACTCATCGCTCAAAAAGAATATGCAGCCTCGCTTGAGTTAGCAAATAAACTGGAAGAATTAGGCACGAATTATTCGATTACTATCGGTAAGTCATTATCTCTTGAAAAACTCGGTAGGGTAAAGGAGTCAATTGAATATTTAGAAAAAGAATTACTGAAATATAAAGGCACGGCATACGAATACAATCTGTTGATTAGGTTAGCT
>DAIRET010000090.1:4335-11183 GCA_036795455.1 Ignavibacteriaceae bacterium | reverse complement strand
TCTTTCTCTTTATCTTAATCATAGTCTTACTCTTCCGAAGGAGCTTGCTCTTAGTTACCGCCTAAAGCAAATTGACAACGACGGCACTTTCTCCTACAGTGATGAAATCATTGTAGAGACGTTGCGTGCAACGTCTCTACCAACGGAATATACATTGGAACAGAATTTCCCGAACCCATTTAATCCAAGTACAACAATAAAATTCGGCTTACCGAAAGATTCAAAAGTAACGCTTGAAGTTTATAATATAATCGGAGAAAAAGTAACAACGCTAATAAACGGAGAAATGCAAGCGGGAATTCATAATTATCAATTCTCAATTGACAATTATCAATTATCAAGTGGAATATACATTTATAAATTAACAACGGAAGGCTTTACATCAACAAAGAAATTTGTGCTGATGAAGTAACATAAAATGACGTAGAGATGAAGATTATCAATAAAATATATTTTACTGTGTTTATTCTGTGTTTACTAAACTTCAACGCACAGAGCCAAACTCTTTCCTGGGTTGAAACCGGTCCAAATCCGGGAACTGTTTTAACTTGGAATACAAGCGCAATCAGTTCTGATGGCAGTAAAATGATAGCAGGAGTTTACAATGGTAGGCTATATCTTTCTACTAATTATGGTGCAACTTGGAGCGAGACCGGTCCCGCCCCCGGAAATGATTTTAAGTGGCAGGATATTGCGATGAGCGGGAACGGATTAAATATTGTTGTAATCATAGATTTTGGCTATATGTATGTTACTACAGATGGAGGTCAAAATTGGCAGATGCCTTATGATCTTGAATATATTACTTATCGTTGGACAACAGTATCAATGAGTGAATCCGGGGAAAAGGTTATTGTGGGCATAAACTCTCAGGCGGAATACAATGGGGGTTTAATTCTTCAAGCGCTATGTTCAAATAATGGCGGCTTAACTTTCTACGATGCATTTCGTAATTCTAACGGGCATTCGTGGACATGTTCCGCAGTGAGTGGGAACGGAAATATTATTATTCTTGGTGCATATAGGTGGAATACTTATATTCATTACCCCGGGGTATTTAGAAGAACAACTAATGGAAGCGGCTCATGGGAACCTATGGTTGTTCCTACTGATCAGTATTGGAATACTTGCGCAATGAGTAGCGACGGGACAAGAATTATAATTGGTTCTTCCGAGAAATTATTTATTTCTTCAAATAGCGGCTCAAGCTGGACTGAAGTTCAACCCGCAGGTGACCAGGCGTTAGATTGGAGTACAACATCAATGAGTGCCGACGGGATGAAAATTATAGCCGGTGTATATGTAGGCAGGCTCTATATATCAACTGATGGCGGCATCAATTGGGATGAAACCAGGCCCGGCGGTTACGATTATAATGCCCCATGGAATTCGGCTAGGGTTAGTTCAGACGGTAATAAACTACTTGCTACGGTTAGAGGAGGCAGAATATGGAGTAACGAAGGCATCTTTCCTGTTGAGATCGTATCGTTTAACGCAAATTATTCGGAAGGAATAATTACACTTCATTGGCAGACTGCTACAGAAGTGAATAATTATGGGTTTGAAGTTGAAAGGTGCGAGAAGCAAGAGGCTAGAAGCGAGACGTGGAAGAAAATCGGGTTTGTTGCTGGACACGGGAATTCAAATTCGGTAAAAGAGTATTCATTTGTTGACGCTTTAACTCCGCTCAATGCAAGTTCGATAAGTTACAGATTAAAACAAATTGATAATGACGGCAGTTTCTCTTACAGTGATGAAATCATTGTAGAGACGTTACATGTAACGTCTCTACCAACGGAATACGCTTTGTATCAAAACTACCCGAATCCCTTTAACCCGGTTACTACGATAAAATATTCAATTCCGTCAAACGTGAATGGTGAAACGTCAAACACAAAATTATTAATATTTGACGTACTCGGTAATGAGGTTGCCGTACTTGTAAATGAACCGAAATCCCCGGGCAATTACGAAGTACAATTTGAGGCAAATAAATACGGGTTATCAAGCGGAGTATATTTCTATAGAATTAGCACAGATGGTTTTACTTCAACAAAGAAGCTGGTTTTGATGAAATAGTATTTCAATTAAAAAATGCCCGGTTCTTCATTGTAGGAACCGGGCATCATAACGCCTACTTAAAGTTACGGCTTACTTGTTATTTCATGCGATTCTTCTTTAATTGCATATGTGAAAATCCGAATGAGAAGTAGAAGTATAACCGTATGAGAAATACCCGTCCGTATTTTATTAAAACCATAAAATCAGTATAGTCTATGCAAATTGCTGTTAGTCTATTTCCCGTGATTATCTTTTTACTGGCATTAGTTTCATTGGACAGTTTTAAGTTATTAAAACCGGCTCTATTGCTTGGTGTGATTTCCTGGGGATTTGTAAGTGCGATTTTAGCTTACCCGTCAAACAACTTTTTCATATCAATTTTTGATGCATATTTTGTTACAAGTTTAACAGCACCTTTAATTGAAGAGACTCTCAAATTTTTCATTGTTGGCTTTCTTTTTTATAAAAACAGGCTTGCTTTTCTGGCAGATGCTTTGATAGTCGGGTTTGCATCCGGGGCAGGATTCAGTATTATAGAAAACCTTTTTTATTTGAACCAGATTGAAACTGCAAACCTGATGCTGTGGATTATTCGCGGTTTGGGTACCGCAATTATGCATGGTACGGCAACAGGGATAGCGGCAGTTATTGCTCAAAACCTTATAAGTAAAAAGGAAGAAGTAAAGTTTCTCTATTTATTGGGTGGATTGGCTGCGGGATTCATAATTCACGCTGTGTTCAATGTTTTTTTCTTTTCACCACTTGTTCAAACTATTCTACAAATTTGCATGCTTCCATTGATAGTGGTTTTGATATTCGTAAAAAGTGAAAAGTCGCTACGTAATTGGATGGAAGAGGAATCACAGTCCGAGTTCGAATTGTTACGTATGATAAAAAAAGGTGAGTTCAAATCCACAAGAGCAGGGAAATACATCCTGTCAATTAAAAGCAGTTTTGCTTCCGAGGTTATAGTAGATATGCTTGCCTACATCCGGCTTCACCTTGAAATATCAATAAAAGCAAAAGGGATACTATTAATGAAAGAAGCCGGCTTCGAACCGAAAAAAGAAAATGAGTTGAAAGAATTATTTGGAGAATTGTTGTTTCTTTCAAAGAGTATCGGGAAAACGGGAATGATAACTTTAGCCCCGCTCTTCAAACGAAGCGGTAAAGAGACATGGAAACTATACTTGTTGAAATAAAAAAAGGTCTCTGTTTCCGTCGTGTCTTTATTTTTTTACCAGAGCATAAATCCTATTTTTAACATACGGGCTTGAAAAGTTTATATAGTGTTTCCTTTCTTCCGTTATGTTGAAACTCGAAATTGCTAAATCAATTTTACCGGCTTGTAAAGCGGGGATCAAACCTTCAAAATTCATATCAATTATTTCTATTCTCTTCCCGAGTATCTTTCCTATCCAAAGTGCAAGTTCAATATCCAGCCCTGTGATTTTATTATTATACATAAATGTATACGGTTCATATAGGGCGCAGGTACCGAGTTTAAGAACTCCCGATGGAGAAGCGGTTTCAGGTTCATCTATTGCGGGAACCGTATTATAACCGGAGTCGATCCATTTATATATCAACTTATCTAAAGTCCCCTCCTGTTTCATCCTATCAAGTGCAATATTAATTCTTTCAAGCAGATTATTATTGTTTTTATTCAATGCAATTGCAACTTCAACTTCGGCAACAGGCTGGTCTAAAATCACAAGCGACGGTTCCTTTTTTACAATATTCATCAGAACATCTTTAATATAAACGAATGCATCCGCTTTCCCGATTTTTACTGCATATGCCGCATCTGCCGAGCCAAGGAAATCCAGTATTTTCGCTTTGGGAAAGTTTTTCCTTGATGCAAGGTCTCCTGCAGAACCCGTCAATACTGCGATTCTTTTACCGTTTAACTGCGATAATTCTGTAATCTTTTCTTGCTTCTGCGAACATGAAGTAAATACAAGAATAGCGAAAAGCATAAAAATAGAATTCTTCATAAATCATCCTTTTTTAACAAACATACTAAGTATGTTTTTCTCATTAACTCTTTTGTATTCCAGGTTCTCGGTTTTGCTTTTAATAATCATTGCCCCGATATCGTCCGGTTCGGCGTTTTCAATTATGTTGCCTTCCCTACCTGTACTTTCAAACACAATTTCGATATTGTTATGTTTCTCCGAATAGGCGATACTCAAATCTATATTAATAACTTCCGACTGTGTTTTGTAGAGAACAATCAATTCCTCGACAACCAACAAAATGTTATTTATCGCTTTATGCGAAAAAGCATGTTTTTCACAGAACGCCTCTATTTCCGCATTCATTTCGTAAAAATCGAAATCGGGATTATCTATATGATAATTGAAACTTCTTATCCTGTTGATGAATGCTTTTGTTTTTTCTTTCTGCGGATTTCCAAAAATCTGGCTCGGCGGTCCGTCTTCATAAATCAATCCTTCATCCATATAAAAAACACGTTTGGATACATCCCTTGCAAAATCCATTTCATGAGTAACAATTGCCATTGTCATTCCTTCTTTTGCCAGTCTTCTTATAACTGCAAGAACTTCGCTTACCATTGTGGGGTCTAAAGCGGAAGTAGGTTCATCAAACAGAATTATTTCAGGGTCCATTGAAAGACATCTTGCAATAGCAACTCTTTGTTTTTGTCCTCCGGATAATTCATCTGCAAAACTATCTGCCTTCTCTGCAAGTCCCACCAGTTTCAGCAGTTCCATTCCTCTTTTTTCAGATTCCTCTTTCGATTTACCGAGAAGTTTAATCTGACCTATCGTTAGATTGTCCAATACAGTAAGATGATTAAACAAATTAAAAGACTGAAATACCATTCCCATTTTTTGCCGCAGTTTCGGAACGTCCGTATTTTTATCGAGGATATCGATTCCATCGATAAAAATCTTTCCACCGGTGGGGATTTCAAGAAGATTCAAGCAGCGAAGGAATGTACTTTTCCCCGTACCGGACGGACCGATAATCGAAATCACTTCGCCTTTATGGATTTCAACATTTATATCTTTCAGTACGGTTAAATCGCCGAATTTTTTTTCTAAGTGTTCAACTTTAATCATTTTCTATGCCCTGTAAGTTTTGAATTTTGGATTGGCTTTTCTTTCAATGTAACCGAGTAAAACCATTAGCAACCATGAGATTAAAAAATATAATACCGCCACCATAATCAGCGGGAAGAAAGCATCAAAAGTACGACTGCGTATTATGTCGCTTGCTTTGGTTAAATCTTGGACTGCAATGTAACCTACAATTGAAGTCATTTTTACCAGCGAGATTACTTCACCTTTATAAACCGGAAGGATTCTTCTTACAGCCTGAGGTAAAATTATATTTATGAATGTACTTACTTTTGTAAATCCCATTGCTATTCCGGCTTCTGTTTGTCCCCTATCAACACCTTCTATTCCTGTTCTAAACATTTCGGAAACATAAGCGGCAAAGTTCAAGCCGAATGCAATAACGGCTACAAGCACAGGGTCAATATCTACAGAAGCAAAGACAACATAAAATATTATCATCAAGACTACAAGAACCGGTGTTCCCCTTAACAAAGAAATATAAACTTTTGCAGGTATTAATAGTAAACGTTTCCGGGACATTCTCATAAAGCATATCAATCCGCCTAAAAATGTACCGAGTAAAGTTGCAAGAATGGATATGATGATTGTTGTTCGTAAGCCGTCAATAATCAATAGGTAACGATTTTCTTGAATAATATTGCTGTGAAAGCTGTCTGTAATGCTTTTAAGAAAAGAGTTTTCAAGGAATGGTTCTTCTGTTTCATTGCTGTTTATAACGCTTGCCGTCTTACTGTCAAGGTTTTTATTCAGCACAAGAACGGCAGTTTTGAAAACATTATAATTATCGCAGAATGCAACATGTTTTTTTCTTTCTTCTGTAACGCTCATTCCATCTGCAATAATGTCAGCTTTGCCTGAAGCTAAAGCCGCAATTAATGCCGCAAATTCCATTGTGTTTATTTTTAGATTGTAACCTTTTCTTTCCGCAAACGTTTTAATCAATTCAACATCAAATCCGACGTGTTCGCCGTTTACGATAGCAGAATTCGGAAGATCGCCGACAGCAACCGCAAGAGTAATCAACGGGGCATTTTTATCGAACTCAAATTTCGGCATTTCAGCTTTTTCGGGATCATCAATAAACCAGCGTTTGTACATCTTATCGTATGTTCCATCTTCTTTAATCTCTTTTAAGTATTGATTAAAACTATTCAACAACTCCGGGTTATCTTTTCTAAATCCCGCAGCAACCGGCAGGGTTAATGCATCTTCGGATAAAATCCCGATTTCGGGATTTGTTCTTAACATCAAATTTGCCGATACAAGGTCCATCATGGCGACATCAATTTTCTCCATTTTCAAAGAAAGAATTATATCCGCCGGGGTATTAAATCTTTTAATAACAGCAGTCGGATAATTCTCTTCAACAAACGCATCGTGAATTGTACCTGCATAAACGCCGACAGTTTTACCGGCAATATCATCCAGTACTTTCATCTTACCGCTTTGCTCTATTGCCGGGGAATTTTTACGGATAAATAAACTGGCACCGAGTTTTATGTATGGATCCGAAAAATCGATTTGTTTCTTCCGCTCTTCCGTAATCATCAGCGTACTTGAAATCATATCGATTTTATTTGTCGCCGCTGCCATTATTAAACTACCGAAATCCATATCGGAGAATTTCAATTCTTTACCAAGATGCGCAGCAAAACGCTCTGCTAATTCAATATCAAG
>DAIRET010000090.1:0-4235 GCA_036795455.1 Ignavibacteriaceae bacterium | reverse complement strand
TCCAACGGGGACAGAAAAAATTGTATCGCCGGCAATTTCAAGTTCTTTATCGTTTCGTACAATTTCATAAAGACTTTCTGTGTTATACATCGCCGCATCAACTTTACCGGTTTTTACGGCAAGAAGTATTTCGGGGGGCGTTTTGTACTGGAGTATTTGTGCATCGGGAAGATTCTCTTTTGCATAAAGATCGTGTGTGGAACCGATCAATACTCCTATTCTTTTATTCTTATAATCATCAATGGATTTCTTTTTTGTTTGAATTGACTTCAGCTCAATTTCTTCTTCTGAACGTTTAACAATTATTACCTGGGAGTTTTGAAAATAGGATTGCGTAAAGTTCACCGATTTTGCACGTTCTTCGGTTGCAGTCATTCCGGCTATAATCAAATCAACTTTACCTGATTGAAGTGCGGGAATAAGTGCAGAGAATTTCATATCGAAAAATTCAACCGGTCTATTTAACCCGGCAGCAATTCTTAATGCTAACTCGCCGTCATGTCCCGTTACTTTTTGATTTTTATCTACAAAGCAGAATGGCTCCCTTGTTGCACTTGTCCCGATACGTAAAACTTTTCCTTCTTTCGGTAAATCAATATCAGCTTCAACATAAGGGGATAAATCGGTTTTCATCCATCTCCCCTTCATATCGCCTAATACACCGTTCTCTCTAAGCCGTGTAATTAATTCATTTACCGAATCAAGTAGTTCTTCATTCCCTTTTCTTACGGCTATTGCGGTGTTTTCATAATCAACCGGTTCTTTAAGAATCATTAAGTTATGATTATGTTTGCAAACGTTGAGAGCTGCCGGATACCCTGTTATTACGGCGTCTATTTGTCCCGATAATAATGCGGCTATTCCGTCCATTATATCGTCAAAACTTTTTGTAGTTGCTTCCGGGAACCTCGTCAAAGCAAGTTGTTCACCGGTAGAGCCGGTCATCGCACCTATTGAAACCCCTTTGATATCTTCAAGTTTTGTAATCGTTTTTTTTGAATCGCCGCACCCGGAAATAAAAAGAGCAAAGGAGATGAATAAAAGAATCTGCTTTTTCATTGATTAACCTGTTATTCCTTAACTAATGCGGCTATTCCGCCTATATAGTATGGTTTTGAGAAAAGAACTTTTTGAGAGCGTTCTTCGGTAATTGTAATACATGCACCAATCATATCAACTTTTTCAGAAATCAAAGCGGGAATCATCGCACCGAAATCCATATTTACTATTTCAAGTTTTTTGTTGAGCCGTTGTGCAACAAGAGATGCGAGTTCAATATCCAACCCGACAATTTCGTGTGAGCCGTCGACAAAAGAGAATGGTTCCGTTACTGCAGCAGTCCCGAATTTTAATATACCTTCGTTCCCCATTTCAATTTGTGGCATAGGCTGGGGAGTACCTTTATCGGGCAGCCATCGTTTTAACATTAAATCGTAATTCCCGTTTGCTTTTAATTCATCAAGAATGGCATCAATAGTTTTTTGAAGTTCTTCATCATCCAGCCGAACGGCAAACCCGTATTTATCGGTTGTTATCATATCGGGTAAAACAACCATGCCGGGATTTTTTGCAGCGATGTTTCTAAGGATCGGTTCATCGTATGCGGCTGCATCTGCCTTCCCTCCCTTAACAGCAATACAGGCATCAAGAACACTATTAAAGTATTTGAATTTTGCATCGGGTATTTTGGACAAAACAAGCTGGTCTGCAATCGTTCCAGTTGGAACAGCAAATTCTTTCCCTTTAAGTTGTTCAAGAGTAGTTATCTTTTCCCTGCTGCTGCATCCGAAAAATGTAATGCAAATAAAACCTGATAGCAATAAAAAAGCTGTATATTTCATTATTTAACTCCGTACTAAGAATTAATGATTTTTTATTTCACTTTATTAAAATAGAAATCTATTCGGGTTATCATATCCTATATTGATTTCTCTATACTTATTCAAAACCGGTTAGAAAGTCGATTTCATGCCATCCGATTTTACCAATTCTATTATATTATCGATTGACTAAGTAAACGATACTGCAATATTTTGATTTACTTTGGATTGACGGTGAAAAAGTTTTTCCTAATACCGGGTACTAATCGATATGTTATCAATATACAAAAATAAGAAGGAGAATTTAAAAACAAATACCGGGTGATTAAAAATAATTCACCCGGCAGAACAATCGGAAACCGGTTTGTACAATTACGCCGGTTTTTTATATAAAAAGAACCGGGATAATATAATCATCCCGGTTTGGACTTCGTTTACTTTTTTAGTCTTGCTTCAAGCAAGTTTACTTCTTCTGATAGCTGTTTAGGCAGTCTATCTCCGAATAGTTTAAAATACCCTTTTAATTCTTCAAGCTCGCGCAGCCCGCTCTCTTTATCGACTTCAAAGAGTTTATTCATTGACTGTTCCGTTATGTCTAAACCTGTTGTGTCAATACTTCCGGGTTTGGGTAATCTTCCAATAGGAGATTCAACAAAGTTTTCTTTTCCTTCAACACGTTCAAGAATCCATTTAAGTACGCGGATATTATCTCCGAATCCAGGCCAGATAAATTTACCGTTTTCATCTTTCCTAAACCAGTTGACGTAGAATATTCTGGGCAGTTTATTTTCATCTGCTTTTTCACCGGTTTTTATCCAATGATTAAAATAATCTCCCATATTATAACCGCAGAACGGAAGCATTGCAAAAGGATCGTGACGCAACTTACCAATATCACCTGCTGCTGCTGCAGTAGTTTCTGATGAAACCGAAGCTCCTAAAAATACTCCGTGAACCCAATCGAAAGCTTCATTAACAAGCGGTATAACCGAACCTCTTCTACCACCGAATAAAAATGCCGAAATCGGAACACCTTTCGGATTTTCCCAGTCCGGATCAATTACGGGGCATTGTGCAGCAGGTGCAGTAAACCTCGAATTCGGATGCGAAGTATTTTCTTTTACTTCGGGTGTCCAGTCTCTTCCCTTCCAGTCTGTAAGATGAGCCGGTTTTTCTTTTGTCATTCCTTCCCACCAAACATCACCATCATCGGTTAAAGCTACATTTGTAAAAATAGAATTCTTAGTTAAAGAAAGCATTGCATTTGCATTTGTTTCCATCGAAGTTCCCGGTGCTACACCGAAGAAACCATGTTCCGGGTTAATTGCATAAAGCCTACCGTCTTCACCGAATTTCATCCATGCAATATCATCGCCAACGCATTCAATTTTCCAGCCGGGTAAAGTCGGGGTTAGCATAGCGAGATTAGTTTTTCCGCATGCACTCGGGAAAGCTGCCGCGATGTATTTTTTCTCTCCATTAGGAGGTGTAATTCCAAGTATAAGCATATGCTCTGCAAGCCAGCCTTCATCCCGCGCCATAACAGTAGCAATCCTTAGTGCGAAACATTTTTTGCCGAGTAGTGCATTACCGCCGTAACCGCTTCCAAAAGACCAGATTGTTCTTTCTTCGGGAAAGTGAACAATATATTTCGTTTTGTTACAGGGCCATGGTACGTCTTTCTGTCCCTGTTCAAGAGGAGCACCAACTGAATGAAGACATGGAACGAATTCATCATTCCCTAAAACATTCAAAACCTCTTTCCCCATGCGTGTCATTATCCGCATGTTAATTACAACGTAAGGAGAATCGGTAAGTTCAATTCCTATTTGTGAAATTTTAGAGCCAAGCGGACCCATTGAATAAGGAATAACATACATAGTTCTTCCTTTCATCGAGCCTTTGAACAGACTGGTTAGAATTTCTTTCATTTCTTTCGGGTCTTTCCAGTGATTAGTGGGCCCGGCATCAATTTCTTTTTCAGAACAGATGAATGTACGGTCTTCAACCCGTGCTACGTCATCGGGGTCGCTGCGGAAAAGCAGGCTGTTTGGTTTTTTAGAATCGTTCAATCTAATAGCAGAACCGGTATCAACGCAAAGCTGCATTAAGCGGTCATTCTCTTCTTCAGAGCCGTCGCACCAATAAACTGAATCCGGCTGACATATTGCAGCCATTTCTTCAACCCATTTTAGAAGTTTCTTATTTGTAGTCATTTGGTTTCCTCATTATATTAATTTAAAATCGGGTAATCATTACTATAGGATAAAACACATTTATTAAGAAAGAGGTTCTTTTCTTAACGTTACAAAGCTAACCATTTTTTATTTATTGTTCAATATCAACTATTTTACTTGAATATATTCATTTCTCAAACAAGACTTAATTAATAAGGATTCCTACCTTATCAACTTA
>DAIRET010000089.1:0-11255 GCA_036795455.1 Ignavibacteriaceae bacterium | reverse complement strand
GCTACCTTGCCAATCGAAGAGATGTATCCTCGTATAGGTGGATTTGTTGGATTTCACCCGATGATTGAACTGCCGCTAACTTTCTTTACAAATATAGTCGGCGGAATGAGCGTTCACCAGTTCGTATTTCTTGAAAGAGTAGAAGGGTACGGCGTTGAAATTATGAAAGGTTATAACTTCGATGAAAAAGACTGTATGTGGATTTTCTCCCATACCGGTATTAATGCAGTAAATATCGATGTTGCACTCGAAGCTAAAAAACGCGGGATGAAAGTAATAGTTTACGGTAGCGCTAAAGAAGCTGAAGGAAAACAAACACGGCATTCATGCGGAAAAACTATTTTCGATCTTGCGGATATAATCGTCGATACATGCGTTCCGATACAGGATGCCTGTGTTCCATTGAAAAACCATTTCGATAAAATCGGGCCTGTATCAACAATGGCTTTTGTTACTGCTGTTTGGATGACGGTTACGACTGTTGCAGAAATTTTAGCTGAGCGGGGTGTTAAACTGTATATTCATCCGTCACATAATATTCCCGGTGATACTACCGCCAAGGATAGACTATCCGAAGCCTTATACGAATATAAAAAGAGAATTACTGGAGTATAATAGTTTAATAATGGATTAAAGCGGTATGGTTAATAACTGTACCGTTTTCTTCTTCATTACAACTCTTCTATTACCTTACTTAGTTGTAGCAGTTTAAATTCGTTAAACTGGTCGGCAAGGAGTTGCATTCCTATCGGCAGCCCTGCTTCATCTTTCCCTATCGGAATGTTTATTCCCGGAATACCTGCAAGATTTGCAGAGGTGGTATAAACATCACTTAAATACATTGGCAACGGGTCGTCTGTCTTCTCACCTATTTTAAAAGCTGTTGTGGGAGTAGTAGGGGAGAGAATCATATCTATTTCTTTGAATGCATTGTCGTAATCCTGCTTTATTATTCTTCTAACTTTCTGAGCCTTCAAATAATAAGCATCATAATAACCTGAAGAAAGAACATACGTACCGAGCATTATTCTTCTTTTTACTTCTTTACCGAATCCCTCGGTTCGCGAATTAACGTACATATCCTCCAGCGAACCGCTTTCGTCTGAACGGTAGCCGTACCTTGCCCCATCAAAACGTGCAAGATTAGAGGAAGCTTCTGCAGTTGAAAGAATGTAATAAGCTGCTATAGCATATTCTGAATTGGGTAAGGAAATCTCTTTGAATACAAAACCTTTGGCTTTTAGTTTTTCAACAACCGAGAAGATTGAATCTTTAGTTGATTGTTGAAGTCCTTCAGCAAAAAAATGAGTTGGAATTCCGATTACAAAATCGCTTTTCTCTTTCAATTGTTTTGAGTAATCCGGGATATTAATATTTGATGATGTTGAGTCTTTTTCATCATGTCCGGCAATAACTTCTAAAACAAGAGCGGTATCGTTACTATTTTTAGCAAAGGGTCCGATTGTATCGAATGAGGAAGCGAAAGCAGTTAATCCGTAGCGGGAGACAAGGGAATAAGTCGGTTTCAAGCCGAAGATTCCGCAGAATGCTGCAGGCTGCCTTATCGAACCGCCTGTATCAGTACCGAGAGAAACATCGCATAAATCGGCTGCAACCGCAACAGCAGAGCCTCCGCTTGAACCTCCCGGAACCCTTGAATTATCTACCGGGTTCAATACTCTTCCAAAAGCAGAATTCTCATTAGATGAACCCATTGCAAATTCATCGCAGTTAGTCTTACCGATTATTATTACATCTTCATCAATAAGTTTTTGGACTGCCGTTGCTGTATAGAGGGGGGCAAAATCTTTGAGAATTTTTGAAGAACATGTAAGGGGTTTTTCTTTAACAGAGAGTACATCTTTTACGGCAACTACCATTCCTGCTAATTTGCCATGTTTCCTGTTTTTTATTTTTTCTGTAATCCGTTGTGCATCGGTAACCGCTTCATCAGCAAACACGAAGTTAAAAGCATTTAGTTCTTTTTTTTGTTCTATATTGGAAAGAAAAAAACGGACATTCTCAACTAAATCGAGTTCTCCGTTTTTTATCATTTGAATTTTTTCTTGGTAGTTTTTATATGGAATCAACATCTCTCCAAAAAGGAATAATGGGGTTCAAGTTAAAGGGAAATTATTTTTTATCGTTATCAATACTATCTTTAATTTCGTCCTCTACTTCTTTGTACGATTTTTTGAACTGGTTAATAGCTTTACCGAAATTTCTTGCAATCTCCGGCAGTTTTTTAGGACCGAAAATCAATAATGCAACAAGAGCAATAACAATTATTTCGCCGGCGCCGATATTGGAAAACACTTAACTCTCCGCAGTTTACTTAGCTTTTATCGTTCTTCTTCGAGTCGCTTTTTTCGCTGATTTTAACGTCTTCGTCAACATCTTTAATCGCTTTTTTGAATTCTTTCATACCCTTGCCGATACCCTGTGCAAGTTCGGGAATTTTCTTCGCACCGAATAAAATCAGTATTACAAAAACGATTATCAGAATTTCGGTTATACCTAAATTTGAAAACATATTCTACTCTACTTAGTTAAATTATCAATTATAGATTTAAAAATTAATGCTCCATCCGTTTTGTTAAGTACCGGGTCTGTCGAGCGTTCGGGATGAGGCATCATGCCGAGTACATTCCCTTTTTCGTTAATTATTCCGGCTATATTCATTAATGAGCCGTTGGGATTAGCTTCATCATTTACTTCACCTTCCGGTGTTGAATACTTAAAAACTATACGGTTATTTTCAACAAGCGATTTCATTGTTTTTTCATCTGCGAAATAATTTCCTTCGCCGTGAGCAATCGGTACTTTCAATGCTTTCTTCCCGTTAATGCTGGATGTAAAAATAGTTTCTCTGTTCACGGGAGTTATATAAACATCTTTACAAACGAATTTCAAGGAGGAGTTTTTCAATAAAACGCCCGGTAGTAAACCCGATTCAACTAATATCTGGAATCCGTTACAAATACCGATAACAATTCCTCCTTTTTCGGCAAACTCCGATACTGAGTTCATTATAGGTGAAAGTTTTGCAACCGCACCGGCACGGATATAATCACCATACGAGAATCCGCCCGGCAATACGATAACGTCGCATTTATCAAACTCTTTATCTTTGTGCCATAAAAACCGGACATCAGTATCAAGCACTTTCTTGAGAGAATAATACGCATCGTGGTCACAATTTGAACCTGGAAAAACAACTACTCCGAATTTAGGATTCATTCACTTTTTCCATTGTTATTTCGTAATCTTCCATGATAGGATTAGCAAGCAGTTTGTTGCAGAACTCTTTTACTTCCTTTTCCGCAGAAGCAACATCAGTTGAATGAACATTAAATTCTATGCTTTTATCAATCCTTACATTTTTAATATTTGTAAAGCCGAGTAGTTTTGCTCCTTGTTCAGCTGCTTTGCCCTGCGGGTCTAAAATAGATTTTCTTCTTTTTACTTTTACTTTAACTTTAAACAAAATTTATACCTTTACTGATTAGTACTGCTTTTTTTAAGTGAGTTAAATAACTGTCGAAAAATACCAAATAGTATCACCAAAATAAATACATAAAAAAGTGCTTTCCCGTTAGTAATAATTGCAATAGGGATAGAAACTATAATCAAAACAAACAATGCCGGTTTTTGTTTAATTCCTTCTGCGTTAAGTTTTGGAAGTGTGTCGTATTTTACTTTGCTTACCATTAAGAAAGAAAGAATTAGTATAAGAGGGATAGTATAATTGATTAATCCACCGGGTAGAATGCCATCCTCATGAAAGACAATCAAGTAAGAAGCCACTGCTATTGCGGACATAGGAATCGGAAGTCCAGTAAAATATGATTTATCAAAACCAACAAGCTGTGAATTGAAACGTGCGAGTCTATATGCACCGGCAATCAATAAGCAACTGCTGATCAACAATCCCCAAACTTCGAGAGTATGAAGTTGGGCAGTGTATATTAAAAAAGCAGGTGCTACACCGAAGCTAACAACATCGGCAATTGAATCTAATTCAACACCGAACTTACTGGATGTGTTTGTTAATCTTGCCACCAATCCGTCAAGTGCATCAGCGATAGCGGCAATAAAGATGAGCCAGCTTGCCAATACAAATTCGCCCTGGCTTGAAAAAACAATTGAAAGAAAACCGCCAAATAGATTTGCAGTTGTAAAAATATTCGGCAGAATTTGTTTTGGAGTAAAGGTATTGTCCATTAATCAACTTTCTGCGGGAACTCAAATAAAATGGTTTCTCCGGCTTTAACAACATCGTCTTTTTTAACTTTTGCAATCCAGCCGGCAGGGACTACAACATCAACTCTGCTTCCAAACTTAATCATACCGAAACGCTCACCGGTTTTTACACGGTCGCCTTTTTTTAGATCGTAGACTATTCTGCGGGCAACAAATCCGGCAATTTGAGAGAAGAAAACTTTTCCGAATTTTTCGTTGTTAATCCCGATTTCATTTCTTTCATTCAGTTTTGATGCTTTATCATCATAAGCAACAAGGTATTCGCCTTTATGGTACTTTACATATTCAACAACCCCGGTAATCGGGATTCTGTTGACATGGACGTTTAACGGGGACATAAAAATAGAAATCTGTACTGCTTTACCTTGAACATAGCAATCGGCATCAACTTCTTTTACGAATAAAACCCTTCCGTCAGCGGGCGAGATAATAACATTCTCTTCTTCAGGCGGTACACGGTCGGGGTCTCTGAAGAAATTAAGGGTGAAAATCATTAGTAAAATGGAAAATGCAATTAGAACAATTCTGACAGGGAGGTTATTTGTAAAAATACCAACCGCAATTAGAATGAATGAAATTAATGAAATAATCCCTATTGTATTGTATCCGTATTTGGTAAACATCGTCAAGTTTTGATTAATTCTAAAAGAAATTCAGTGTATAGTTTTAAGTCGTTAAAATTGTTCCTCTTAAGAAATTTGTAATTTTTCAAATTTCCGTCAGCCGGTAGAACTTTTATTCCCAGCGGTGAAAAATCACCTGTTATAACAATTTTTTCATTACTCTTTGCAAAATAACAGTTTAATTCGCCTAAAACAAAATTTCTCCTCTCAAAAAACGATTTGAGAACTGCATTAACTTTAGAACAAATCCGGTTAATGATTTTCAAATCATCAACAGGGGCAAGTTCAAATGCTATTATTTGGCTTTCGTTAATAAGATTCTTTTGTTCCGAATCAATATAAAATTCGATAAAAGGAAGAGGCAGTTGTTCATTTTCATTTTTTGAAAATAGGAGAGATTTTTTTTTATCAACAACATTTGAAATCTTACAGTTAAAACTGAAAGGGGATAGGTTTTCATATACAATCGTTCTGTTTTCGTTGCTTTTCAAATACCCGGTCGGGATATTATACTTTTCAAGGTAATCGAGAAAAAAAGTTTGAAGTTTGACAAAATTTTCACCGGCATTTTTAATCCGGTGTTTTAAAACCTTCTTATCAACAAAATTATCGCTAAATAATTGTAAGTAAGTATTTGATTCAGTTTTTGTTTCAGTTAAAATTCTCAATTGTAAAACCGTTTTTTAATTAACGATAAAATTTATAAAAAGTACCTATAAAAAGTCAAATCATTATCTTATATTTGCGATGTTTAAATATGAAACACAAATAGAAAAAGGAGTATTTTTATGAAAGGCGGAATGCAAGGAATGCTGAAGCAAGTGCAAAAAATGCAGGAAGAAATGCAAAAAGTACAGCAAGAGCTCGGGAGTAAATCTGTAACCGAAGAAGCAGGCGGCGGTATGATAAAAGCGACAGTAAATGGGAACAAAGAACTTGTTTCAATAGAAATAGACCCGCAGGTAATAAGCCAGGATGAAAAAGAAATACTTGAAGATCTTATTGTTGCAGCAGTAAATAAAGCTATTCAGTCTGCAACAAAAATGGCAGAAGAAGAACTTGCCAAAGTAACAAAAGGTTTAATTCCTCCTGGTTTGAATATCCCCGGTTTTTAAATTGATTATTTCCGAACCGCTTCAAAAAGCGATTGAAGAGTTGAGTAAATTCCCCGGCATCGGGAAAAAAACAGCACAAAGACTTGCCCTTCACCTGTTAAAATCGTCTGAAGAAAGTTTTGCTAATTTCATAGATTCAATGCTTGACCTTAAAAAGAAATTAAAATTTTGCTCGGTTTGTTTTAGCATTACTGAATTTGATGTTTGTGCGATCTGCTCAAGCCCGAAAAGAGACCGCTCGGTAATTTGTGTTGTTGAAGAACCGAGTGATATTTTAGCGATTGAAAAAACAAATGAATATAACGGACTTTACCATTCGCTCGGTGGTGTCCTTTCTCCCCTTACCGGAGTGGGACACGAACAATTAAAAATTAAAGAATTACTCCAACGTTTAAAAGATGAAGAAGTTAAAGAGGTCATACTCGCTTTAAATCCTGATACCGAGGGGGATACCACATCTCTTTATTTGGCAAAACTGATAAAACCGCTGAATGTAAAAGTAACACGCATTGCTCGCGGTATACCAATCGGCGGTGATCTTGAATTTGCCGATGAAGCTACCATCTCTAAAGCAGTTCTCGGCAGAATTGTACTGTAATGGGTCAATGGTTCGAAGAATGGTTTGAATCCCCGGAATACTTAACTGTCTACAAAAAACGGGATGATGCTGATGCTTTTGAACTTGTATCGCTTATTCTTTCCCTGACAAATATAAGAGAGAGTTCATCCGTTTTAGATTTAGCATGCGGCGCCGGAAGGCATTCCCTTATATTTGCCGAAAGAGGAATGAATGTAACGGGGATTGATTTGAGTAAAAACCTACTGAAATTAGCCGTAGAAAAAGCCACTGAATCCAACCTAAAGATAAATTTCATTAATGAGGACATTCGCAAGTTAAAACTTGATAAAAAATTCGATCTTGTTGTAAATCTCTTCACAAGTTTCGGTTATTTTGAAACCGACAAGGAAAATTTCCTTATCTTTAATAGGGCAGCGGAACATCTGGAGGTAAGCGGAGTATTCGTTTTTGACTACTTCAATACACCATATTTGATAGAAAATCTGAAACCACACTCCATAGATAAAATTGGAGATACTATCTTTGAGCAGATTCGTAATATTAGAAATAACCGTGTAGAAAAGAAAATTGAAATAACCGGTAAACATCGTAAAAGTACTTATCACGAATCTGTTAAAATGTATTCGGCGAATGAATTAGTTAAGCAGCTCAAAAAAAGCGGGTTTACTAAAATTGGCTTGTATGGGGATTATAAAGGAAGTATTTTTGACCAAAAGAAGTCCCAAAGATTTTTAGCGGTATGTCAAAAGCAGTAAAACAGATATTGATCGGTTTTCTATTACTTCATTGCGGTTGTGATTTATTCATTACACGTGAAGCTGAATCTCCTGAAACAAAAGGAGCAACATATCAACCGGCTTTTTCACCAGATACATTGATTTCGAATTTTATTAACGCATTAGCGGAAAAGAATACTCAAAATTATATTGCCTCATTTTCAGACCCGGCATTTTCGAACAAAACATTTATATTTATTCCTTCTGCAGCAGCTGCGGCAAAGTTTCCAGTTTTAGCAGATGGATGGTCGCTTGCAGACGAGGAACAGTACTTTAACAATGTAATTTCGAAAGTATTTGACGATGTTGGTATTACTTTAATTATAAAAGAAACAGAAAGAAGTGTACTCGGTGATAGTGTTCTTTATTCAGCTTCTTATTCACTTAATGTACCGCACAACGATATTACGATTTCAAATATTTTCCAGGGTGAGATGAAGATGAAATTAATACGCGATTCAAGAAGCATCTGGTCAATTTACTATTGGGAAGATATTCGAAATACAAATGAATCAAGCTGGAGTGATTTGAAAGGATTGTTTTATTAAAAATTATTGGTTCATCTTGATTTGTTTATGCACCATTCTAATCGGATGTCAGAATCCTTTTGCTCCAAAACTTGATTACACCGAAACCGGCAATGATTCTCCAATATCAGATCAATCCACAGTAGATGGAATTTTTATAAATATGCGGTATGCTTACACATTTAAGGATACATCAATTTATGGGCAGATTCTTTCTGATGATTTTATCTTCACATACAGAAATTACGACCTCGGTTTTGATGTCTCATGGGGAAGGGAAGAGGAGATGAAAGTTACTTATGGACTGTTTAACAATTGTGAGCGTCTTGACCTAACCTGGAACCAGGATATCCTTTCAACAATAGATTCACTAAGCGGAAGCATTGTTAAAAGTTTTAACCTGACAATAACGTTTAATCCTTCCGATGTTATTGTTGTTGATGGTAGGGTAAACCTGAATCTTGATAAAAAATCCGGTAAATGGAAAATCAACCGGTGGATTGACGAATCAAATTTTTAGAAGTAATTATGTTAAAATTTTCGACAAAAGAAGCAATCAAATCAATTAGAAGAGCCAAACTTGCGTTCTTTTTTTCACTTATATCAACCACACTTGGATTATTGCTAATTCAGCTTTCTGTTTATACTTATTATATGTCTAATCTTTTGGAAGCTGAGATTAAAAATCAATTTGTAGTTAATGTTTTTTTAGAAAATTCAGTTCCAGCCGGTGATATTCAGGCAATTGAGCAGAAAATAAAGAAGTCAGGGTTTATTAAATCTGTTTTGTTTATTTCAAAAGATGAAGCCGCAAAAAATTTTGTAAAAGATACAGGCGAAAACTTCCTTGAAATACTTGAGTTCAATCCGTTACCTGCATCATTTGTTGTCGAATTAAAAGACGAATCTTTGAATAAAAAAACAATTAATGAAGCAATTACGTATTTCAACAGTATTAAAGGGGTGGAATCGGTTGATTTTCAAACAGGTTATTTTGAAAAAGTTTTGCGGTACGTTAATTACGCGAAAAAATATATTGTTGCTATAACCGCATTTCTTTTTATCGCCGCTTTATATTTGATCTATTCTACTTTGAAGTTGATTATAATTAATCGGAAAGAAGAAATTGAAACAATGAAACTTGTTGGAGCCGAGCTTTCGCTAATAAAACTACCGATTATTATCAACGGGGTATTAATTGGTTTGATTGCAAGCATTCTATCTTATACAACTCTTTATTTGATTAACTTACTGATTAATAAATATTTAACTCCTTTTGCATATTTGACAGGGGTTGTATATAATTCAACATCGTATTTCACATTTTTTATCGGTCCGGTCATCGGAATTATCATTAGTATTCTTACAGTTAGAAAAATTACTTTGAAGATTTAATATTATGATTCAACCAAAACTCTCTTTTTTCATTTTTATAGTTGGTATCTCAATCACTTTGATAGGCAGCTCCTTTGCTCAAAATGAAGCGTGGTATTTCGACAGGAATGTATTATTATCCGATTCCCTTGAAGAGAAACAAACACAGGCTCAAATTATTTTTGCAACAGATGGTGTAATTGATCCGGACGAATATTACGTTGGTCCGGGAGATGTTTTTTATGTCTCTATCCGGGGTATTGAAGAAATCTCTAATAGGATTGCTATTGGACCTGAAGGGTATACTTACCTAAGAAAAGTAGGTGGAGTAGATTTAAGGAATACTACATTATCGGACGCAAAACAGAGGATTGAAAAAGCAATAAAACAAAATTTTAAAAATGTTGAAGTTTTTATTTCCCTTGTTGAGTTCAAAAAGATTATTGTCGGTTTATACGGAGATGTAAAGAAACCTGGTGGATATGTTCTTCCGGGTAATGCAAGGTTAAGCGACTTAGTTGCAGCTTCGCATGGATTGAACCAAACATCCGATTTGAGGAATATTTCGATTAAATCTTCATCCGGTAAAGTAAAAATTTGTGATTATATTGCTTTTATTAGGCTCGGCGATAAAACTCAAAACCCGATTCTTATTGAAGGTGATTATATTCAAATTAATAAAGTTGATAAAACAGTTGGAGTTTCCGGTAGTGTAAAATACCCGGGCATTTATGAATTTAAAGAAAATGAAAAAGCTGTTGATTTAATTAAAGTTGCGGGTGGATTTTTTGAAAATGCGGAATTGGACAGCATTGAAATAATCAGTTTTTTAGACGATAACAAAACTCAAATTGGAACGGTTTATTCCTTAAATGAACTTACAACAAATGGGTACACTCTTAAAAATAAAGATAGAATTGTTGTGAGGGAAAAACCTCAATACTTAATTGAAAATCTGGTTATTGTTCAGGGATTTGTCAAATATCCCGGCATATACAAAATTGTGGATGATAAAACAACTTTGTCGGAAATAATTAATAGAGCTGGTGGTTTTCTTGACAATGCTTCAATTGTAGATGCAGGTTTAACAAGAGCTATTGGCGGTAAAGATTTAGACCCTGAGTTTGAACGCTTGAAGACAATTCTTCGGGCTGATATGTCTGAAGATGAGTATGACTACTTCAAATCAAAATCAAGACAAAGGCAGGGAAAAGTTGTAGTGGATTTTGAGAAATTGTTTTCAGGGAAGAATCATACGGAAGATGTTGTTTTAAGAAGAGGGGATGTAATTGATGTACCGGAAAAGAAAAACTATATAACAATTATTGGGCAGGCAGTTAACCCGGGAAAGATTCCGTATATGCCGGAGTATACAGTGGAAGATTATATAAATCTTGCAGGTGGTTACGGATGGCGTGCTCAAGAAAGCGAAGTAAGGGTTGTCAAAGTTGGTACCGGTGAATGGGTGGATGCCAAGAAAATAAAACTACTTGAACCGGGGGATACGATTTGGATTCCGGAAGACCCGCCTCCACCTAAATTTTGGGATGTTACCATAGACATTTTAACAGTATTAGGACAGGTAGCAACCGTTATAGCAGCAACAGTAGCAGTAATTGTGAGTACAAGGTAAAATGACTTTTAATGAAATTTTTAGAGTAATTATAATTAACTACAAGAAGATACTATCGGCAACAATTATTGGCTCGGTTCTACTTTTTGTAATTCTTTTTTTCGCTTTCCCGCTGACTTTTGAAGCAAGAGTTTCGATACTGCCGCCTGAAAACAAGTCGGGAACGGGTTTAGGAGCTTTATTACAGGGAAGCGATTTTTCGTCTCTGGTATCCCAACCGGGTGGAGCAAATGCACAATTGTATGCCGAAATTCTAAAAAGCCGCATTGCCGCCGAGTATGTTGTTAAAAAAATGAATTTAATGGCTTTTCTTCAAGCTAAAAGTTTTGATGCGGCAGTCAATAAACTTTCATTGATGCTAACT
>DAIRET010000293.1:0-2217 GCA_036795455.1 Ignavibacteriaceae bacterium | reverse complement strand
AGTTATTAAATTTAACCATAATAGAAAGGAATTCTCATGGAATTAACTAATGAAAGAGACTATAAAATAATTTGTGTAAATGAGCAAAAGTATCAGAGAACATTTTTTAATCTCTGTTCAAAAATAATAGATAAATGAGAAAGAACAATAGCCCAATTATTAACGGGCATAACAGTCCACTTTTTAGATAAATCCCTATAAGCCAGGAACAACATTTTTTTAAGTGCTTCATCATTCGGAAAAAGCGATTTTGCTTTTGTAACTTTTCTGAATTGGCGGTGCAATGCTTCAACAGCATTAGTAGTGTAAATGATAGTTCTGATTTCTTGCGGATACTTGAAAAAAGTGGAGGCATTAACCCAATTGCTCCGCCAGGTTCTTATCGGTAATGGGTACTTATTTCCCCAAATTGTTTCAAGATTTTCAAGTTCAATTATTGCAGCCTCCTCGGTTGGAGCAGTATAGACCTTTCTCAAATCTTTCATAAACAACTTCTGATCTTTTGATGCCACATATTTAAGGGTATTTCTGATCAAGTGAATAATGCAGAGTTGAACCTCAGCCTTAGGGAAAACGGTATGAATTGCGTCCGGGAATCCCTTCAATCCATCAACACAAGTAATAAGAATATCTTCTACTCCACGATTCTTCAGTTCGGTAAAAATATTAAGCCAAAAATTAGCTCCTTCTGTTTCAGCAACCCACAATCCCAATAAATCCTTTTTCCCGTTTATATCAACTGCCAGAGCCGTATATGCGGCTTTATTTGATACTCTTCCTTCAGTTTGCACCTTATAATGTATGGCATCGAAGAATACAATCGGATACAGAGCTTCTAATGGCCGATTATGCCATTGTTTTGCAAGGTCTAAGATTTTATCCGTAATATTGGACACAAGGGTAGGGCTTATATCTAAACCGTAAATCTCGTGTATGTGAGACTGAATATCTCTTGTAGTCATTCCCTTGGCATACATGGAGATAATTTTATCCTCAATTGGTCCGATAGTTCGTTCGTACTTTTTTACTACAATTGGATCAAATGAACCGTTACGATCTCTGGGGACAGTAAGGTCAATTTCTCCATTATCATTCTTTAGGGTTTTCTGAGTTTTACCGTTTCTACTATTACCGGTATTCTTACCACTAGGGGAATATTTTTCATACCCGAGATGTTCGGTAAGCTCAGCTTCCAGCATCCCCTCTAAAGAGGATTTAATAAGTTTTTTAATAGCACCATCTTCACCCATAAGGTCTTGGTAGGTACGTGCTTTTTTAAGATCGAATTTTAACTGCTCGATCATTTCATTAGTTAATTCCATGAGAATTCCTTTCTATTAATGGTTAAATTTAATAATTAAATAGGTCAATAAACAGACCCAGTTTTCGCCGAGCTAAGTGCTGCTTCGCTACGCTTCGCAGCACTTAGCTCATTCTTTGCTTTAACCATTTACACAGAATTATTTACACTCCCTTAAAATACAATAAAACGATTTCGGAGGAACTAACGCTTTCTTCAATTCTCTATAATAGGAACAGTACTGTACTTGATAATTCGGTTTACCAGGTTGTTGATACCGCACAGGTAGGCTATTACAGACCGAATAACCTAACCGGATTGGAAGCAATTCTAAATTACAAAATGAATGAGAGCTTTTCGCTTACTTCCGGGTTAACTTTGGAGTATGAATCACTTGCAAAGGACTATTCTGTTACTTACAGTAATTCTCCTTCGGAAAAGCCCCCGGCTCCCGGAAAACCTGACATGTTGAACAACAAACTTGCAAGTGTTTTTGTTGAGCCACGCTTCTCCCCATTTGAAAACTTCCTCATTACTTGTGGTTTCCGTTTCGACCACAGTACCGTTTATGATGAAATCGTTACTCCAAGAGCCGGTATAAGTTATAATTTTGATAACCACGTTTTCTATCTATCTTACTCGGAAGCTTTCAGAGCACCAAAACCCTGGGACTATACAGACGGATTAGGTAATCCTTCGCTACTGCCGGAAAGAATGAAATCGATTGAATCTTCAGTTTCTTTTTTCGTTACAAATGGTTTGAAAATAAACTTCACCGGTTACATAAACACTCTTAAAAATGCATTTGTAAAAGAGCAGTCAAGTACAGGCTACAAATGGGTAAACAGCGGTGAAGCTAATACAAAAGGTGTGGAGTGTGCACTAAAATACGCAAACAAGAGTTTTAAGTCGGTTGT
>DAIRET010000088.1:0-11388 GCA_036795455.1 Ignavibacteriaceae bacterium | reverse complement strand
TAAAAAGAAATGAATACTTTTTTACCCGTGATGATTGCGAAGAAGCGAGAGGTTTGAATGGGACGCTGACTGTGTACAATTTAAATGAAAGGTTTGACAATCAGATTTGATTGCTTTGTTTCTTAGTTATTATGTTCCAGCATTAAAGAGACGAATTCGGAAACTTGCTCTTCGTTACCGAGCAAATCTTTCAGTGTAGTTTTTTTGAGAACGGAGTCGACAGAAATTTGTACTGCTCGCCATAAGGAACGGATTGAGCAATCAATACTGTTTGTGCAAACAATCTCTGTTCCTTTGTAATCCGTACAGAAAGATATTTCAAACAATTTACCGCCGAGCGCTTCGAGTACATCACCGATAATAATACTACCCGGTGGTTTGGATAATTTGTATCCGCCGGATTGTCCCCTTGCACTCTCAATGAATCCGTTCAGCCGAAGAATACGAAGAATTTTTGCAGTGTTAGCCTGGGTTAATCCTTCAACAGTACTTATCTCCGGTATAGTTAGACCGTTTGGAGATTTGCTGCCAGCAATTCTTAACAAGCATCTTAATCCGTATTCTTCCTGGGCGCTGAACTTCATTTGATTACTTTTCTAATTCTTACCGAATAAAGGTATTTTAGAACCGCAAGATTTTGCCTGTTGAACTTGCGCGTATTCTTCCGGTGAAACAGAAGGACCGGTTCTTTTGCACTCTTGATTAAATACTGTTATTAATTTAGCAGCGATTTGCTCCGGTGTATATCCTTCAATTTCGAAACGGGGTAAAAAGAAAACAAGCTCACCGTTTCTGAATAATGCCATACTTGGAGAAGAAGGAGGATAATCTTTTATCATGTTCCTTACTTTCTCAACTGCATCTTTTTCCTGACCGGCAAACACTGTTGTAAGAACGTCGGGAATTAATTCATTCTGCAAAGCTAATGAAACACCCGGACGGGCACTGCCTGCGGCACAACCACAGACCGAATTAATAACTACCAATTTTGTTTGGTCATCTTTTACGTTGATTGTTTTTTCAACGTCATCCGGAGTTTTTAATTCCGTAAATCCGACAGCAATAAGTTCATCCCTCATCGGCTGAACGGCGTCTTCGTCATACATCGGTTGACGAGATAAATTGAACATATCTTTATTCCTTATTTTTTTATTACATGAATCCTAATTCAAGTTTGGCGACTTCACTCATCATATCCTGGTTCCATGGCGGGTCCCAAACTACATCTACCTTCACACTCTTTAGTTCAGATATTGTCTTTAACTTGTTTTCTACTTCTCCCGGTAAGGTACCTGCAACGGGACACATCGGCGAAGTAAGGGTCATTTTCACATTCAGATTCTTTTCTAAATCAAAGTTGACGTTATATATCAACCCGAGTTCCCATATATCTACAGGGATTTCCGGGTCATAACATTTTTTTAATGTTTGAATCACTTTTTCCTGAAGTTCTGTAAAATCTGTTTCTGCCATACTATTCCGTAACTATTGTTTTGTTATCGTTTTTTAATGCGGAATTAAGAGTATGCCATGCAAGACTTGCACACTTCACTCTTGCCGGGAATTCTCTTACACCCTGAAAGATCGCAAGTTTACCGAGTTCTTCGATTTCTTCCTCACTCTTCAGTTTTCCGGTTACCAAATCTTGAAACTTTGAAAATATTTCCTCAGCTTCAGTAATAGTTTTCCCTTTTACCATTGTTGTCATTAAAGACGCGGAAGACTTTGAAATTGCACAGCCGCTTCCTTGAAACGAGACATCTTTAATCACATCACCTTCAGTATAAATGAATATATCGATATGGTCACCGCAAAGAGGATTATACCCCTCTGCAAAGTGATTTGCGTTTTCGAGTTTTTTGAAGTTTCTCGGACTTTTATTGTGATCAAGAATTACTTGTTGATACAGTTCACGAATTTCATTTTCCATTATGCAAATACCTCAAATACTTTTTTAAGAGCAGCAGCAGTGTAATCGATTTCATCTTTTGTGTTATACATTCCGAGTGAAATTCTTGCTGTTGCAGGAACACCGTACCGCTGCATTACCGGCTGTGTACAATGATGCCCTGTTCTGATAGCTATTCCGTCAAAATCAAGTATAGTTCCTATATCGTGCGGGTGAATATTCTCAAGTACGAATGAAATTATTCCTGCTTTATTCTTTGAAGTCCCTATAATCTTTAGTCCTTCGATATTTGAGAATACATTTGCAGCATAAACCGTTAATGAATTTTCGTAACCTGAAATTTTCTCCATTCTAACAGAATTCATGTAATCAATTGCAGTCCCAAGGGCAATCCCGCCGATGATATTCGGAGTACCTGCTTCAAACTTATAAGGTAACGAATTATAAGTAGTCTTTTCAAAAGTAACGGAAGCAATCATATCTCCACCGCCTTGATAAGGAGGCATCTGCTCGAGTATTTTTTGTTTACCGTATAGTATTCCGATACCCGTGGGACCATATAATTTGTGTCCCGAGAAAACGTAGAAATCACAATCAAGTTCTTTAACATCCACAGTAAGATGTTGAACACCCTGCGCTCCATCTACAAGTACCGGGATACCGTATGAATGTGCCGTCTCTATTATTTCTTTAACCGGGTTAATCGTTCCAAGAGAATTTGATATGTGTACTATCGAAACAAGTTTTGTTTTCGTAGAAATCAGTTTTTCAAATTCTTCGTAGATGATCTCGCCTTTATCATCAATAGGTATTACTTTTAATTTTGCACCTTTTTCTTCGCAAAGAATCTGCCACGGAACTATATTGCTGTGGTGTTCCATATGAGAGATGATTATCTCATCATCTTTTGAAATGAATTTTCTTCCGAAAGAGTTAGCAACCAGGTTAATCGAATCGGTGGTTCCTTTTGTAAATATTATTTCCGAAAGCTTTGATGCATTTATAAAACGCAACACTTTTTCACGCGCATTTTCATATTCAACTGTAGCTTTCTGGCTTAAGTAGTGAACACCGCGATGGATATTTGAATTCAACTCGCTGTAGTATTCGCTTACTTTATCTATAACGCATTTAGGTTTATGCGTTGTAGCGGCATTGTCAAGATAGACAAGGGGTTTATTGTGAATAGGACGACTTAAAATCGGGAAGTCGCTCCTAATCTTCTGGATATCATAATCGACTTTTTCGTTAATTGACATTATTTCATTGTCTGTTTTATACATTTTGTAAAAATTGTCCCTACTCTTTTAGTGCGGGCTTGAACATTTTTATAATAATTTATCTGCTAACATCTCCTCAAGTCTGTCTCTTACCTGAGTAATTTTAATAGAATGAACAACATCACTTGCAAATGCATAAATCAATGTTGCTCTTGCTTCTTTCTCTCCAATCCCCCTTGATCTTAAATAAAATAGTGCATTCTCATCAAGCCTTCCCACAGTAGCTCCATGAGTACATTTAACATCATCCGCAAAAATTTCAAGCTGCGGTTTTGCATTTATCAGGGCATCGTTTGACAACAAAAGATTTTTGTTCTCCTGGAATGCGTTTGTTTTTTGTGCATCGGGACGGACATAAATCTTACCGTTAAATACACCGTGCGATTTTTCAGTCAGAATTCCTTTATACAATTCATGGCTTAAACAGTGGGGTTGAGCATGGTCAATCATTGTATGATTATCAACAAGCTGTTCTCCTTTTGTCAGGTATAAACCGTTCAAGGTACATTCGCCCCCGGTACCGTTAAATCGTGAATTAATATTATTCCTAACCAGTTTACCGCCGAAGTTTACGTTGTACGATGAAACATTACTATTTCTTTCCTGTACAATCTGTGTATTTGAAATATGAAATGAATCAAGTGCCTCGTCTTGAATCTTCACATGTTCAATTACAGCACTCTCACCGGCAACGATTTCAGTAATTGAGTTATTGAAATAAACATTACTATTTAACCCGGCGTAAATCTCAACTACTTTGAATTGAGCGTTATCTTCCGCAACAAAAAGATTTCTCGGTGCAAAAGCTGATTCACTGGCGCCATCTGTTAAATATAGTATTTGAACAGGGTTTTCGATTATCTTTCCCTTTTCAACATAGATGAATGTACCGTCATTTGTAAAAGCTGTGCTTAATGCTGTGAAAGCGTTCTCTTTATAATCGGCATATTTTCCAAGATGTTTCTCTATTAATTCGGGATGTTCTTTAATAGCATCCGACAGATTTGTAATGATAGCATCTTTGGTTTTCTTATTTGTTCCCGATAACTCAGCCGAAAACTTTCCATTAATAAATACAAGAGTTGTGAATTCATCATCAAAAAGAAACTTCTTTACATCATCTTTGGATATTTTTGATGAGGGAGTTTCAACTTTGAAATTGTAATTCAGAACAGGCGAAACATTAGTGTATTTCCACTCTTCATCTTTGATTGTCGGGAAGTTTAAACTTTCAAATTCTTCAATAGCGGTTTTTCTCAATTCGTGAAACGGATGTTTTGAACCGCCATTCAAGGATGCTTCAAATGTTTTGAAGTTAGAGATATACCACTTTTTTAATTCACTTACATTTTTCATATTTGGCTACCCTGATTAACCGACAGCTAATTCATTAACGTGTTCTTTAACCCAATCGTAACCTTTTTCTTCAAGTTCGAGTGCTAAAGTTTTATCTCCGGATTTAATAATCCTTCCTTTATAAAGCACATGAACGTAATCTGGAACAATGTAGTCCAACAGCCTTTGATAGTGGGTTACAAGAATTACTGCGTTATCTTCCGATTTCAGTTTATTTACACCGTTTGCAACTATTCTTAGAGCATCTATATCCAATCCCGAATCCGTTTCGTCAAGAAGTGCAAGTTTTGGTTCAAGTACTGCCATCTGGAAAATTTCGTTACGTTTCTTTTCCCCGCCTGAAAAACCTTCATTTACCGAGCGGTTCAGTAATTCCTGGCTCATTTCAACGAGTCCCATTTTCTTTTTAACCATAGTTAAAAATTCCATTGCATCTACTTCTTCTTCGCCACGGTATTTCCTTATTGAGTTTAACGCATTCTTCAATAGATTAACATTTGATACTCCCGGTATTTCGACCGGGTACTGGAATGCGAGGAATACACCTTCTCTTGCTCTATCTTCTGGTGCAAGTTCGAGTAAATCTTTCCCTTCAAAAAGTACTTCTCCGCCTGTAATTTCGTAATCTTCTTTGCCTGCGATTACCTGAGCGAGAGTACTTTTGCCTGAACCGTTTGGTCCCATAATAGCATGAACTTCACCTTTGTTGACTTTTAGATTGATACCTTTCAGTATCTCGTTTCCTTCTACTTTAACTTTTAAGTTTTTTATTTCTAACATTTTTGACCCTTTTCTAAATTTCTAATTAAAATTGTTATCCGACACTTCCTTCAAGACTAACACTTAGGAGTTTTTGTGCTTCAACTGCAAACTCCATTGGCAGCTCCCGGAACACTTCTTTACAATAGCCGTTTACAATCATGTTCACGGCGTCTTCAGTTGACAATCCTCTCTGGTTGAGATAAAAGATTTGATCTTCACCAATTTTAGAAGTTGTTGCTTCATGTTCGATTATTGCAGAAGGATTATTTACTTCAAGGTACGGGAATGTATGCGCACCGCATTTATCTCCTATTAACAACGAATCACACTGCGAAAAATTTCTTGCTCCTTCGGCTTTTTTCCCGACTTTAACAAGCCCGCGGTATGAATTGTTACTCTTGCCTGCAGAGATACCTTTCGATACGATTGTGCTTCTCGTGTTCTTCCCGATATGAATCATTTTTGTCCCGGTATCCGCCTGCTGATAATTGTTTGTTAGTGCAACCGAGTAAAACTCACCGATTGAATTATCACCTAAAAGAACACAGCCGGGATATTTCCATGTGATTGAAGAACCGGTTTCAACCTGAGTCCATGATATTTTTGAGTTAGCACCTTTACACATTCCCCGTTTTGTAACGAAGTTGTAAATTCCGCCTACTCCTTCCTTATCGCCAGCGTACCAGTTTTGAACGGTTGAATATTTAATTTCTGCATTGTCTAATGCAATCAATTCGACTACGGCAGCGTGAAGTTGATTTTCATCTCTAATCGGTGCTGTACAACCTTCAAGGTAGCTTACATACGCACCTTCGTCAGCAATTATTAATGTTCTTTCAAACTGCCCGGTATTTGCAGCGTTAATTCTAAAGTAGGTTGACAATTCCATCGGGCATCGAACACCTTTAGGAATGTAAACGAATGAACCGTCTGTAAATACTGCCGAATTCAATGCAGCATAAAAATTATCTGTAGTGGGAACAACCGTTCCGATATATTTTTTCACGAGGTCGGGATGTTCTTGAAGTGCTTCGGAGAAAGAGCAGAATATTATCCCAAGTTCTGCAAGTTTATCTTTGAAAGTAGTTGCAACGGACACGCTATCGAAAACAGCATCAACTGCTACATTTGATAGTCTTTTCTGTTCTTCCAAAGAAATGCCGAGTTTTTCAAATGTCTTTAAAATCTCCGGATCAACTTCATCCAGACTATTTAACTTTTTCACATTTTTAGGTGCGGAATAGTAAATAATATCCTGGTAATTAACCGGTGGATATTTTACATTTGGCCAATGAGGTTCTTTCATTTTCAACCAATTATGGTATGATTTCAACCTCCATTCCGTCATCCACTCCGGTTCATTTTTCTTTTTGGAGATTAACCGGATAACATCTTCATTTAATCCTTTCGGAACTGTATCGGCTTCCACATCCGTAACAAAGCCGTATTTGTACTCTTGATTCGCTAATTTTTCTAAATCTTGTATTTCTGTTGAACTCATATCTTATTTTCTTAAAAAATGGACTGAAACTTATACTATCTATACAAAAAAGTCAAGATTAAAGTTCCGAAAAAAGCTGAAAAAGAAAGAAAAAATGAAAAAGTTGGATGTCAGATAATAAATGTGAAACGGAAAAATGTCAAACGCGAAAGGTGAAACGGGAAACAGGGAGAAAAAGTTTTTTTCAAACGAAATGGCAGGTTCGTGTCGTTGTGGTTTGTAACAAAAAGATAGTTTTCTTTTCAATCCGACTGAGTTACTTTTATCTCATGTTTTCTGCCGCATTTCGTGCATGTTATTTCCGGTTTGTTAGTACCGAAACCGGGCGGGATTTTCAGTTTCAAACCACAAGCGCATGCAATAAAAAGAAAATTGTTCATTGTCATCATTAAATCGCCGAGATTTCTTTTCTCGGATTTTGGATCAAGATTTAGAATAGGAGCACCGGCTTCCCGTATTTCAGCTTTTACGTTTTCCTTTAAAACACCGGGAGGAATGACTGATTTTTTTCCGGTTGCTTTCTGAAAAGCCGCTTCATAGTCTTTGTAGTTCGCTCCGTACATCATTGAGCGGAGGATTTTCACTCTTTCCGAAATTGGAGGATGGGTACTTGTTAGATTGGAAAGTTTCATCCCTTTCTTTTTTAAAGGATTGACTATGTACATCGGTGCTGTTACTTTACTTGCGGACTGAAGATCAAGATCGGTGCTGGAAATTTTTTCAAGTGCCGAGGCTAATCCTTCAGGATACCGCGTAAGTCTTACCGCTGAAGCATCTGCAAGGTATTCTCTTTTTCGTGAAATTGCAAAATAAAGGAGCCTTGCAAGTATGGGGGCAAGTATGGCGAGTGCAATAGCTACGACTATTAAAATTAATTGTCCCTGTCCGCTGCTTTTCGAGTTACTATTATATCTTTTAGATGAACCACCGATTCTGAACTGGCTGCGTAAAAAAATCTCCGAAATAAAAACAATACTGCCGAGCATTATACCGGCAATAGTCATTAACAGTACATCGCGATTGATAATGTGCGAAATTTCATGGGCGATTACACCCTGCAATTCATCACGGTTTAATCTTGCAAGTAGACCGGAAGTAACTGCTACTGCTGATTTGTTCGGATTCCTGCCGGTAGCGAAAGCATTCGGAGCCGCTTCATTAATAATATAAATCTTCGGCATTACTGGCAGACTTGCAGCAATCTTCATTTCTTCAACAATATTGAATAACTGCGGATGAACTGATTTGTCGGTTACTTCTTTTGCTTTACTTACGGAGAGAAGAATGGAATCGCCTGCAAAATAACTTATAAGTGAAAGTATTATAAAAATGATAAATGCAAACGATGCACCAATCATAAAGCCATCGTAACCGAAGTAATACTCACCGAACAAAGCTCCGATAATCAGCAAAAAAATCCCCATCGTAATAACTAAGAAGATGGATTTTTTCTTATTTGATTGTATCTGTTCCCACATTCTATTTCATCCGCAAATAGTTTGAATTAAAAACTAACCTTTGGTACGGCTCTTTCAGCTTTGTCTTCAAGTTCAAAGAAAGATTCCTGTTTAAAGTTGAACATTCCGGCGACTATATTTGAGGGAAACATTTCAATTTTATTATTGAAGAAAAGGACCTGGTCGTTATATGCTTGACGTGCAAAAGAAATCTTATTTTCAGTTGAGGTCAATTCCTCCTGCAGTGCAAGGAAATTTTGATTTGCTTTTAAGTCGGGATAATTTTCCACAACAACATAAAACTTGCTTATCGCACCTGCAAGTTCCGATTCGGCTTTTGCTTTTTCCGGTACTGTGCCGGCGCCCATGGCTTTACTGCGCGCATTTGTGATATTTTCGAGTGTCTCCCTTTCATGTTTCATATACCCTTTTACTGTTTCAATCAGGTTGGGTATCAAGTCGTGCCTCCGTTTTAGCTGCACATCAATTTGCGACCATGCGTTTTTTACCTGGTTTCTTAACCGTACAAGCGAGTTGTAAATCGAAACAAAAAATATTGCAACGAATACAACTATCACTAAAAGAATAATAAAAGCAGTCATCATTTCTCCTTGCTAATTTTGGATTTTATAAGCGAACATTTTATTTAACAAATTCAGTAATTTTTTCTCTTCACCGGCAGCACTAATCTGCGCTACGGAGTGTAATTCTCCTTTATCAAACCATAACCCGTGTCCGTAACAACATTTATCAAGATGAACACTTGCTTTTTCATCTTGACCGAATAGAACCTTCTCCATCTTCTTTGAGCAGATGGGGCATTTCTTTTTTGCCTCGGTAGAAGTAATGTCTACCCTGAAAGAATTATTTAATGCTTCGGGACTGACTTCATTTTCGAGCAATAATTCAAGTTCACCTGAATCAAGCCAGATTCCTTCGCATGAAGTGCAGTAATCAATTTCAACCCGGTTGAGTTCTAAGATAATTAATAAGTTGTTACAGTTGGGACAATTCATATTTTTTCACAATTTGAATTGAAACATAATAAAAAAAGGGATTTGAAGAAAGAAAAGAATTGCTACTGCGGAATCTAACTTTTTATTCCGGCGGCATGGTTATAATTCAAATTAATCGGATTGATAATCAATCCGGGTACAAAAAACAAAACCTTGTAAACAATTGATTTACAAGGTTTTACAAAGTGAGCGCGGGTGGTCTCGAACCACCGACCCTCTGCTTAAAAGGCAGATGCTCTACCACTGAGCTACGCGCCCAACATTTTGTCAAAAAAAATCCCCTTTTCAAAGGGAATTCAAATTTAGGCAACAAAGTTAAAGAAAAATGTTTTGAATGCCAAATCTTTTTATCAATTTTTGTTCCTTTCTATTCTACTCTTTCCAATAACCTGGCATCCAGGAATTAAGCAAAGATTCTACCCTATTTGATTTTAGTGTACAATTCATCTAATTTTGCAAAAACTAATCCGGATTTATTGAACTTTCATTTATGCCTATTGGAAAAGTAATGAAATTAATTAATTCTATTCTTCTCTACGTTGTCAGCATAATAATATTTCTTTTTTCTACATCAACTCTTACCGCCCAAATACGTTACGTAAGTAAGACGGGGAGCAGTACACCGCCGTACACAAGCGGGAAACAGCAACCGAAATATGTAACTTTGGTTTTGAAATAGAGCGGTCAATAGGCAGCGTTCAGAATTTGGATGAATTTGTAAAAATCGGTTTTGTTGAGGGGAGTGGAAATTGTAATGTCCTTTACAGACTAAAGCAAATAGATCATGATGGCATATTCAGCTATAGCGAAGCTATTAAAGTAGAGACGGCTCTTCCTACTGAATTCATACTTGAACAAAACTATCCTAATCCGTTTAATCCCTCGACTACAATCAGATACGGTTTGCCATTTGAGAGTGATGTAAAAATAGAAATTTATGATATTATTGGACAAAGAGTAGTTTCTCTTAAAGATTCAGGAGAGCATGCTGGCTATCATTAAGTAATATTTAACACATCGGGGCTGTCTTCATGCATATATTTCTATGTAATGATTGCAAAACAAAAAGGCGGTGAAGGGCACTTCAATCAAGTCCGCAAGATGATATTGATGAAGTAATTTTTAATAAAGGGTGGGTTTTAAGCCCACCCTTCCATCAATCCTCCTAACCTCTAACCATTCCTTATAATGATTTGGATATTTGTGTCTCTTTTAATACTTTAATAATGTGGTTTATGTTAAACACTTTGTATTAGGACAATGTGCAAATGTTTTTATATTTATAATTATGTATTGTCCAATTGCATTTAGGAGTATCTATGAAGAATCTTTTCTTTTGGGTTCTGTTAATCTCATACCAGCTATTCGCAGGTATAGGTATGGGAGAATCTGAAGTTCATTCACTCCCTGTCGAACTTTCATCTTTTAATGTAGTTATTGAATCGCATGGTGTAAGTCTGGAATGGACTACAGCAACTGAACTGAATAACTATGGATTTTATATAGAACGAACTCTTCACTCCACAGAAATAAATCCTGAATCTGAATTTATTGTACTCGGTTTTGTTCAGGGGAGTGGAAACAGTAATTCACAGAAGCATTATTCATTCCACGACCCTCTTGAAGGCAAAGGCATATATGTCTATCGCTTGAAGCAGACCGATACAGACGGTAAATTCCGCTATATAAAGACAATTGAGGTAAGCGTGGAAGCACCTCAAGAATATCAGTTACTCCAAAACTATCCTAATCCATTTAATCCTACAACAACAATATCATACACATTGGCGAATGAATCTGATGTAAAGATAACGATATATAATACACTTGGAAAAGAAGTTGCAAAAGTTGTAAACGACAGGCAGAATAGCGGCAGCTACAGCCTGAATTTTAATGCTGTCAATTTATCAAGCGGTGTATATTTTTACAGAATAGAGGCATATTCAGTAAAAGGAGGAAAACCCTTTATTGCCACCCAAAAAATGACAATATTGAAGTGAGGATAGAATGAATAATCTAAGTATAAAAATATTTGCAATAATAACACTTCTTACGGTAGGATTATTCAGTCAAGGCAATACAAATCCTGTAGTAAGTGATGTAAATT